>NZ_JBPFSF010000011.1:0-149968 GCF_051106045.1 Paenarthrobacter sp. FR1
CAGTAACTGTCGAAGCCAAAGCCACAGTCAACGGCCAACCCGTCACTGTGTCAAAGACCGCCGCCTACAACGCAGCAACCTGCAACTAACCCCACCACCGGTGGCCCGCCCCAACCGGCGGGCCACCAGCCCGTTAACGAAGAATTCCCAAGGCTGACCTTCACAGAAATCGCCAGCCAGGAAGACGCCCGCCAGGAATCCGACTTTACTGCGTCGGGCGAAGGCGGAGGCCCTGCATCCCGCCGTCGACAGCCAGGGAGGTTCCGGACGTCGAGCCGGATAGCGGGCTCGCAAGGTAGGCAACGGCGCCGGCTACCTCGGCAGGGTCCACCATCCGGCCGTGTGGCTGGCGGGCGTTGAGGGCGGTGCGTTCCGCGGCGGGGTCGGCGGCGGAGTCCAGGAGCCGGCCGACCCATGGGGTGTCCACGGTGCCGGGGTTAACGCAGTTCACTCGGATGCCTTCGCGGACGTGGTCTGCCGCCATGGCCAGCGTCAGAGACAGGACCGCACCCTTGGACGCCGAATAGAGCGCCCGCTGGGGGAGCCCAGCCGTCGCCGCGATGGAACAGGTGTTCACGATCGCGGCCGCTGGAGACTCTCGCAGGTAGGGCAGGGCTGCCCGGCTGACGCGGGCGATGCCCACGACGTTGATGTTGAGGACCCGAAGCCATTCGTCGTCGTCGTTCGCGGTGATGTCGCCTTGGGCGCCGATGCCGGCGTTGTTGATCACGATGTCCAGGCGGCCGAACCGCTCTGCAACGGTTTCGACAGCGGTACGTACCGAGGCGTCATCGGCTACGTTGCAGTGCACGCCGAAGTGCGGGCTGGTTTCAGGTGCGAGGTCCAGGACCGCCACCTGCGCGCCGCCGACCGCGAGGCGGTCCGCGATGGCAGCACCGATCCCGGATGCGCCGCCCGTCACGAGGGCAGTGAGGCCGTCGAATTCCATGGTGCCAGGGGATTCCATCACGCCGCTCCTCCCGATTCGGCCAGATGAGCCTTGATGTTCGGTGCGTCTGGGCTATAGGCGTCATAGGAAACGAATTCGTTGCGGATCCTGCCGAGGCCATCAATTTCCAGCTCTACTGTGTCGCCGGCCTGGAGATATGGCTGGCCTGGGAGGCCAAGCGCAACCCCCGCCGGGGTGCCTGTATTGATGAGGTCGCCTGGGCGCAGCACCATGAACTGACTGAGGTACCAGACGATGTGGCGGACATCGAAGACCTGATCTGCTGTGGTGCCGTTCTGCCGGATCACACCGTTGACTTCTAGGCGCATCCGCAGCTGCTGTGGATCGTCCACCATATCGGTGGTGCTTAGCCAGGGTCCCAGGGGGTTGAACGCTTCACAGCTTTTGCCCTTGTCCCATTGCCCTCCGCGCTCGAGCTGGAATTCACGTTCTGATACGTCGTGGGAGAGAACGTATCCAGCGATGACCGCGTCGGCGGCTTCAGGACTGGGCAGGTAGCGTGTCGTGGCGCCAATGACGATACCGAGTTCGACTTCCCAGTCGGTCTTTGTTGACGCTTTGGGTATCGGCACATTGTCGAAGGGGCCGACGATCGTTGAGGGGTCCTTCATGAAGACAACTGGTTCTTCGGGAACCGGCAGGCCGCTTTCGGCGGCGTGGTCGCGGTAGTTGAGGCCTATGCACACAATCTTGGTTGGTGCGGCAATGGGCGCACCCACCCGTGCGTTCTGGTCGTCCAGGAGGGCCAACGTTCCGGCGGTCAGGGCAGCGGCCGCCTTTTCGGGGCCACCGGTGGCCAGGAAATTTCCGTCGATGTCGATTGTTAGAGGGCGAAGGTCATAGGCCTTGCCGTCATGCAGAATGCAGGGAATTTCGTGGCCGAGAGGTCCGCGGCGTTGAAATTGCATGGGAATGCTCTTTTCGTTGTCAGTAAAGGGCTTAAAGCTGGAGGTCCGGTACCGCGGAGCTGCGGATCTGCTCGCGGCGTTCGATATAGGCAGGAAGGATGCGAACGTCGTCATCGTCGAACCACGCGAACGGATCGGTGCTCGCGGTCATGGCGAAATTCGCCCAGGGGTCAAAAGATCCGGAGCGGACAATGAACTTGGCCCGATAGGCGTAGTCGTCACAAAGTTCCTCGTGACTGGCAGCGCTGAAGGTTGCACCCGTTCCGGTGAAAATGGCCTGCACCTCGCGGTACAGCTTTGGGTGATGGGTCTTGAGCTCCGGGGCGAAGGTTGCATCCTCAATGAAGACTTCGCTTAACAGGGACGCCATGATGTCACGAACATCCGCTACACCTTTGGTGAAGCCAAGGTCTATCCGGTTGGCGCAACGGGGGATGGGGAACCCGGCATCGGTGACCAACAGAAGATCCGAATGTCCGAGGGACGCGATCGCCTCGGCAAGGCCAGGATGGATGATCCTGTTCGCACGCATCGTCTAGTACCCGCCTGTCAGGGATGCTGCCATGAAAGCATCGACATCTTCGCGGCGCTTGTATGAGGGGACAGTTTCCCAACCCGTGCAGCTCAACGCAGCCGTGCCGTTGGCAAAACGAACTGCATCCGTCAAGGAACGTCCCTCGCACAGTGCCACAGCCAACGCGGCGTTAAAGCTGTCTCCCGCACCGTTCGAGTCGATGACATCTATGTGAAGGGGTGCTACGTGCACGTATTCATCTCCGTCGAAGACGTCCACACCTTCTTCACCCATCGTGATGACCACGGCGTTGGCTCCGAGCTTCCTTAGTCTCTGGACAACTTCGCTGTTCGGCAGCTCAGAGTCCGGAGCTTCGCCAACGAGTACACGCGCCTCACTTTGGTTTGGGGTGATAATTCCAACGGCGGACAAGTCGGTGGCAGGGGACAGCCTGACAGCGGGTGCCGGATTGAGTATGGTGAGGGCTCCGGCTGCCGCGCCTGTGGCCAACCCGGCCACTGCGGATTCGAAGGGGATCTCCAATTGTGCGAGCACCACAGCGGCGCTACGGATCGTCGCTGCGTGTGTTTCGACGTAGTCGGTGGAGAAGGACGCGTTGGCGCCGTCGTCAACCACGATCACGTTGTTACCTTCTTCATCCTTGATGATGAGGCCTACGCCTGTGGACGTTGTTGAATCGACCAGGATTCGTTCGGTCGAGATGCCCTCCGTCTGCATCAAGGAAAGGAACTCGTGACCGAAGTGGTCGTCTCCCACGACGCCCAGAAAGTCCACCTCAGCGCCCAGCCGGGCGGCTTGGACGGCCATGTCCGAGCCTTTGCCGCCAAAGGTTTGCCTGTAGTTCCGGCCAGCGAGGGTTTCGCCGGTTACCGGGATTCGGTCCGCCGTGACAACCAGTGCCTTTGCGTAGCTCCCCAGGATGCACAACCTGCCCTGTCCGTCAGTAGGCATCTGCGTCACCAACCAGGCCATCGACGATCTCCGGGGCTGAACTGGTACCGACCAGTTCAGCGCCAGCTTCGAACATGGCCTTCATCTTCTCGAGTGAGTTGACTTTGCCGGAGACCTTGACGCGGCAGGGAGCCTCGATGTTTGCCTTGAGGAGGGCGACGTCTTCGACTGTTGCTGCACAGCCGCCCTTGCCCCAGCCGCTTGATTGCTTGACCCAGTCAATACCGGCGGCGTAGGCAAGGCGGGTTGCTATGATCTTTTGTTCTTCGTTGAGGTAACCGAACTCGAGCATGGCCTTCAGCACCAGCCCTTCCTCGTGTGCCACCCGGGTGACTTCGCTCAGTTCCTCGGAGTACTGACCGATGTCGCCACCGATGAGCAGGCCGGGGTTCGGCGGGAAGTCGAACTCGTCGGCACCTGCCGCAGCAAGTTCCCGCAATGCCGCAAGCTTCATGGCGAGAGTGTCGTTGGCCATGGGGAAGTTCAGTGTGGAGGCAACTCTGACTCCAGTGCCGGCAAGAATCTCTTTACCCAATGGGACCCAGACCGGTGCGATCATGGCTGCGTCGAAGCCGTAGGCTGCTGCCGTTTCAAGGTGTTTGATGACGCCGTCGCGGGTGAGGTCAGGATTGACGTTGGTGTACTGGATGGCCTTGGCCACCTGGGTCCCGTCAGTGAAATCGATCATGATGAAGTGCCTTTCGATGTGAATATGGTGGGAAGGGGTTAAAGGGGAATTTGGTGGTTTTGGCCATTGGCGGAGGCTGCGAGGGACAACCCGGCCCGGGCAGGCCGAACATGGGGTCCCCCTGCGCTGGCCCAGCCCCCGCTGGCGCGGCGGCTGGCGATGGCATCTTTGTCAACGTCGATGCCAAGTCCGGGGGAGTCGCCCAAGACGATGCCGCCGTCGGCAATCACCTGGTCCACTGTCAGTCCAAAGGGCATGGAAAGGTCTTGGACTTCGGTGGTGAGGTGATTGGGTACGGCGGCGGCCGCGTGGGCGATGGGGTTGCAGTTGTAGCCGACAGGACTGATCGGTAGATCGTGTCCGTGCGCCAAGGTGGCAACCCTTAGGAAATGCGTGACACCCCAGACCATTCCGGCCTGAACGATGTCAACTGATGCCCCGTCCAAGAGGGGCCGGTATTGCTCCATGCCCGTCAGGTTCTCGCCCGTGGCAACTCCGGCCCGGACGGCCCGTGAGACGAGGGCATTGCCCTCGGCGTCCCACCTTCGTACGGGCTCCTCGACCCAGACCAGAGGGACGGTTGCCTCAATTTCGCCGACGTAACGAACGGCCTGCTTGCGGTTCCACGTCTCATTGGCGTCCAACATGAGGCCGGGATTGGCGCTGTTGCGTCGAAGGACGTCCCGTACCGCCAACAGCCTGGCGATGTCGTGGCCAGCGTCCAGGCCGCCCTTAAGCTTGCCGCTGGAGAATCCGCGGTCAGCGAACCGGCCGTACAGGGTAACCAATTCCTCAGTCGGCAGGGCGATGTCGAGCCCGGAGGCGTACCCGGGCACGAAGCGGTCCCTGGCGCCTAGCGTCCGCCAAAGAGGCTCATCCGCCATCTTTGCTTTGAGGTCCCAGAGCGCCATGTCGATCGCGCCGATGGTTCCAAAGACGGCGCCCGCGTGTCCGCTCTTGAACACCCTGGCGAGCATGCGGTCGTATAGGGACGTGACCGCCCGTGGATCCTCGCCTTCAACAGCGGGGAAGAGTTTTGCCATATCCGGATGGGCACCCAAACCTACGCCGGTTAAGCCACCGTCCGTGTGCAACAGGAGGACCGGGACCTCAGTGACTCCCGCCTCAACGATGCCGTTTGCATCTCCGACGGGACGGCCCCATTCGTGGACGGTGGTGACCGTCTCGTAGCCCGTGATTTTCATTGAACCTCATCGTTGATGGTCGAGCAGGAATGGAAACAGCATACATCACATGTATGTTCTGTGGAAGGTGACGTATTACTTCTTGGTGGTTATGATGTGGGCATGTCAGTTTCCGAACCGTGGCAGACCAGCAGCCTGGAGTCCTTGATTCCCTCCATCGCGCCTCGAGAGCCGGCGGCTCGCCTTGGTGTTGCAGTGGTACAGCAACTCGTCGATGTGATCGTTGCCGGCCGCCTGCAGCCGGGGGCGCTCTTACCGCCGGAGGCTCCGCTGAGCAAGCAGTTCGGAGTGAGCCGAACCGTCATCAGGGAGTGCATCAAGCGCCTGGATGAGAAGGGTTTGGTCACCGTCTCGCAGGGTAGGGGGACGCAGGTCAACCCCCCATCTGACTGGAATGTTCTTGACGATTTTGTCCTGCGGGCCATGATTCAGAACGACGAGAATCTCGGCATTCTGGATGAACTAAGTTCGGTGAGGGCAAACCTTGAGTCGATGATGGCGGGCGACGCTGCATCAAAAGCCGGCGCGGGCGAGACCCTGGATCGGCTTCGGTCGGCGCTGAACTCCATGCGCCGCAGCCTGGAGCGTCCAGCTGAGTTCCGACAGGCTGATATCGAATTCCATGAAGTTGTGATGACCATGTCCGGAAGCCGCCTTGCCCACGGTATTGCTCGAACGCTGTTTGGCCATGCACTGGAGAGTGCCCGGTACCACGGCAGGGATCCCGAACATGCGTTTGAGTTGACGCTTGACGAGCATCAGGCGGTTTACGACGCGATTGAAGAGGGTAGTCCCGAAGCAGCTCGCCAAGCCATGGAGAAGCACATCCTGTCGTCGTGGGCGCGGCGGCGCTTGCCCGTTCAAGAGCGCCCGCAGACAAACCCCGACGTCGGGTCATCAATAGAGGGTCCCGCGAGCTAATTCTGCTCGCTGTTACTGAAGTACGGCCGCGCGGGGTGCCGTGTTGTCGTCAGCCCCCTCGGCATGCAGGCTCATTGTGGCGAGTGTTCGCGAATGCCCTGCAGCCGAGACGGCCTCTGCGCAGTGTTTTACTGTCGGCGTCCAGGACCCGCCCACGGCGGGCAGGTGTGGCCTTTGAGTTCTTTTTCATTGTTTGACGATCCGTCGCGCATCTGTCGGCCCGGCCGCTGTTGCGGAATGCGCGCACTTAACACTTGGGTCAGAACGACGCCGGTCAGCTCCGCGGCGAGCTGGAGGATGACCCGTCCCGCTCCGGCCATTCCAGGTACTCGTCGTCGCGCCAGGCTGCGCTCCGGGGCGAGGAGCGCCGGGAATGGCTGAGCGCTGCCCCCTAATGCCCGCTTGCCGCATCCAGGGAGGGGTTGCGCCCTGCGTTCACAAAGTGCAATCGACGACCCCTAGAGCTGGTCCTCAAAACCGTCGGCGAAGGGGGGCTTGTGATGTTGATCTCTCGTATGAGATGATACATGTGATGTTTATCAACGACGATAAGGAAAGGCTGTGCGATGTCACGCTTTCAAAAGATTCTTCTCACTTTGTCGATTCCGGTGGTCCTCGTGGGCGCACTAGCTGGCTGTTCAAGCGATGAAGCGGCCGATCCCACCAAGGAACCAGCCGGAAACCTCACCATGTGGGTGCGGTCCGGAACAGCAGCTCAGAGCCAGGCCTTGGTGGATGCCTGGAACGCCGGCCACGAACGCAAGATTGACCTGACGGTCATCCCTAACGAGAACTATCTCCAAAAGGTCGGTACGGCTGCAGGGTCGAATGTGCTGCCGGATCTGCTTACGAGCGATGGAGTCTTTACGCCGAACTACACGGAAAAGGGGCTCTTCTCGGACATCACGGAAAAGGTGGCCGTGCTGCCCTTCAAGGATGGACTCGTAAAAGCCCAGCTTGATGTAGGCACCTACGACGGCAAGCAATTCACGGTGCCTCACACCACTGCCGTGTCTGCTCTTTTCCAGAACGATGTATTGCTGCGCAAGGCAAACATTGACCCTGCCGCCCCCGTAACGTCTCTTGAGCAATTGGCGAAAAACGCAAAGGCAGTCGCAGCCCTGGGTGGGGACGTCAAGGGCATGTACCTGACTGGAAACAACGGGGGCAGCATCGGCTTCACGGTTTTCCCGTCGGTTTGGGCTTCGGGCGGCGAAGTGTTGGACAAGGAAGGAACCCACGCCGCTGTTGACTCTCCCGAGTTCGTCGGCGTGTTCGACGCCCTCAACGCAATGTACAAGGACGGCAGTATCGCACCATCCTCTCGCGAAGAAACGGGCGCCACCCGTGACGCCGTCTTCAGCACCGGCAACGTCGGCTACCTTCTGGGATCAAATTCCGTGCTGACGAACGTCAAAAACTCCGCCACCATGGAGGTTGGAGTGAAACCCATCCCAGGGTTGACTGGCGGGGAATCCACGTACGTCGGCGGTGACGTCATCGGCATCGCAGGGTCCTCGGAAAAGCAGGCCTCTGCCTGGGAGTTCCTGAAGTGGTCGTTGTCGGATGAAACCCAAATCGACGTCATGGCCAAGCAGGGATTCTTGCTTTCCCGAACCGATCTTGCTGAAAACAAGTACTCCAGCGCAGACCCTCGCATCGTGTCGCTCAACAAGCTTGTCGAGAACGGCCGGATTCCGTTCGCTTTGAAGTACGGGGAGACCTTTAGTGACGCGAACGGACCGTGGATCATCGCAGCACGTGCGGCGATCTTCGGCGAGGACGCAGAAGCTGCTCTAAAGAACGCCAAGGGCGGCATTGACGCCTCCCTCAAACACTAGGTGGGACCCATGCAGAAACAACGATGGGTGGGGTTGCTCTACACCTCACCGGCCTTGATCGTCGCCGCAGTGTTCTTCGTGGCGCCGGTGGTGATGGCGATCGGGATGTCATTCACGGACTGGCCTTTGATCGGGAAGCCAAAATTTGCCGGGGTAGAGCAATACTCAGGCATCGCTGAGAACGATTTGTTCATGAAAGCCATCCCCTTCACGCTGGCCTACACGGTGATCGCCACCACCGTCTTCCTCGCCATCTCTTTGGGCCTCGCCCTGCTTGTGCAGGAAAACAGGCGAGGCGTGGGCATCTTCCGCACGGCGTTCTTCCTTCCAGCCGTTGTCGGCGTTACATCGGCAGCCCTGCTCTTCTACTCGCTCTACAGCAACGACTACGGACCCATCGACGATCTGATGCGGGCAGTCGGCATAGCCAACGGGCCCGTCGATTTTCTCGGCACACCAGTCGCTGCCTTCTTCTCAACCCTCGTAATGAGTACGTGGCGGTTTGCCGGTTTCAACATGCTCATCCTCCTGACCGGACTCCAAGCCATACCGGCCGAGGTCTATGAAGCAGCACGGATGGACGGCGCCACACGCTGGCAGCAATTCCGGCACATCACCCTTCCACTCCTCAAACCTTCCATCGCCCTCATGCTCGTCCTGACAGTCACCGGAAACCTCCTGGTGTTCGAACCCTTCTACGTCCTGACTGCTGGAGGTCCCGACAACAGCACCGTCACCATGGTCATGGCCATGTTCCGGGAGGCCTTTACGAAGTTCGACCTCGGGGCAGCCGCAGCAATCGCAGTCATCCTCCTCATCGCGCTGGTCCTGCTGAACGCACTCCAACTCCTGGTACTCCGGAAGGAAAAGGCATGAGCTCCACCTACGCCAAAACAGCACCGGCCGCCGCACCGCGGCCGGAAAGCACGACACGGCGCCGACCGCGAACTCTCCGCAGAACTGTGGGCACCAGCGCATTTTACGCAGGCCTGACCCTCATCGCCGTCCTGTTTCTCGCGCCGTTGGTTTGGAGTGCATGGCGATCCGTCACGGGTGAAGGTGCGGCGGGATTCAGCCTCGATAACTACTTCCGCCTCTTCAACTTTGGCGAGGGACTTCCTACCTACGCCGGAAACAGCCTCTTGGTGACCGGACTGACGGTTCTTGGAACTCTTGTGGCGTCGACACTTGCCGGCTACGGGTTTGCCAGGTTCTCGTTCCCGGGCAAGAACCTGATCTTCTTCATCATCCTGGCCATCCTCATGGTTCCCCACCCCACCATCCTCATACCGCTGTTCAAGCTCCTCTCCTTCATCGGACTTCAGAACTCGCTGCTGGGCCTCAGCCTGGTCATGATCATGTTCCAGTTGCCCTTCTCCGTCTTCATGATGACCAACGCCTTTGAAAACCTGCCCCGCGAACTGGAAGAAAGCGCGTTTATTGACGGATGCAGCCGGTTCCAGGCACTGATCCGGGTACAGTTACCGTTGACGGTTCCCGGAATGGTCACTGTTGGCATCTTTGCCTTCCTCGCGTCGTGGAACGAGTTCATGGCACCACTGATCCTGCTCAACGACGGTTCCACGTTTACCCTGCCAGTGGCCCTCGTGAATCTTAGGAGTGGCGACTTCGGCACCATCGACATCGGCGCCTTGCAAGCCGGTGTCGTCATGACTGCCCTGCCATGCCTGGTCGTCTTCCTGCTGCTGCAGAAGTTCTACATCCGAGGATTCACCTCCGGCGCCGTCAAAGGCTAAATCAGTGGAACAACCTCGGACTCTTTTCCGTGGCCTGAGGCGTTCGACGGCGGGTACACACCCGCCGTCGAACGCCTCACTGCGTTAATGCCGGCATGTAGACGCCGGGTAGCGGCCAGGGGCATAACGCTCGCCGATACCCAGCATAGGTTTTTAGTCTCTATCCCCCCGGCCACATCCTGTCGATGCTTGAACCACACCAGTTCACAAGTCTTGACCTCGATTGCTGACTACAGCGTTGGGTGGAGATCGCGAGAGAGTAGGAATCCACATGTCACCAACAGAATTCTCAGTAAACGGCCGCAGCTACGCCTTCTCGGATGCCCCGGTCGTTGTGATCTGCATTGACGGCAGCGAACCGGCATATCACGAACGCGCTATCGAAGCGGGCCGGATGCCGTGGCTCAACAAACTACTGGGGTCCTCCCGAGGTACGTCCTGGCCAGCGCATTGTGCCGTACCAACACTCACGAACCCGAACAACATGTCAATTGCCACAGGGCGCCCGCCGGCGGTCCACGGCATCTGTGGAAACTACATCCTCGATCCCGAAACCGGGGAAGAGGTTCTGATGAACGACCCTAAATTCCTCCGCGCTCCGACCCTCTTTGCTGCCGCTGCAGCTGCCGGATTGTCCGTGGCAGTGGTAACCGCGAAGGACAAACTCTCGCGCCTCCTGGCCGCCGGTCTGACTCAGCCAGGACTGGACCCCGCCGGCTCAGGCGCCATGGTGGAACCTGCCAACAAGGGCATTTGCTTTTCCGCAGAAAAGGCCAACCTGGCAACCGTCGAAAACAACGGCATCGACGCTGTCATGGAAATGGTCGACATGGACCTTCCCGGCGTCTATTCGGCAGAGCTCAGCGAATTTGTCCTCGCTGCCGGAGTGCGCATCCTGAAGGATCGTTCGCCGGACCTGATGTACCTGACCCTCACTGACTACATCCAGCACAAGAACGCGCCGGGAACCGAAACCGCCAACGACTTCTACGCCATGATCGATCGCTATGCTGCCGCCCTGGACGAACTCGGAGCTGTTGTTGTCATTACGGCAGATCACGGAATGAGCCCCAAACACAAGAGCGACGGCACGCCTCAAGTTGTCTACCTAGAAGAGGAAGTCAACCGCGTCCTTGGCCTCGAGGGCGACACGCCCGTCGGTGGAAGTCGAGTCATTCTTCCCATCACCGACCCTTATACGGTCCACCACGGAGCCTTGGGTTCTTTTGCCAACGTCTACTTGCCGGAAGGCGCCGACAGGGAAACTGTTCTGTCGGCATTGGAGGGACGGGACGGAATATCAGGTGTGTACCGGTCTGAGGAAGCTGCAGAACTCTTCGACATGCCGTTGGACAGGATGGGCGATCTTACAGTGCTCGCCGACAAGAACACTGCCCTCGGCCGATACGCAGCCTGGCATGATCTCGGTAACCTCGAAGTGCCTCTCCGCTCCCACGGCGGACTCGGCGAACTCAATATCCCGTTCCTGGTGAACCGCGTCCTGCCGGCACCCTCGGACACGGAAAGCACTGCGCCCAGTGGCGACACCGCCGTCGTGCACAATTACGACGCATTCTGGGTGGCCACGACTCACGCCTCCGTGAACCTCGTGGGGATCAGCTGATCTGACGCTGTAGGGCCCGCCGATGTGGCGGGCCCATAGGGCGCCCGGCCCAGCCGGGTCCGCCATACTAATAGGTTTGCTTGAAGAGAGGACTAAGAAATGTCCGATATTAGCCCGCCCCAGGCCGCACTTCAGGATACTCCCTCGCAGAATAATTCAGGAGACTCGAAGTATTCTACGAAACGTCAAGAACTGCGAAAATGGCAAATTAGAATCTTCGCTCTTTCCTGGCTTGCGTACGCAGCCTTCTATTTCCCTCGGTCCGCATTCTCTGCCGCAAAAGTCGGCATTCTCGAGGAAGGATTCCTCTCGCGCCAAACGCTTGGCCTTCTCGACTCCGCCTACCTTGCCGCCTACGCCGTTGGGCAGTTTGTTTGGGGAGCCTGCGCCGAAAAATATGGAACGCGTGTGGTGGTTGCCGGTGGAATGATCATGGCCGGAGTCGCCGCCCTTCTCATGGGTGTCATACCCGCCGCTGCCCTTTTCCTCCCCTTGATGATCACACAAGGACTCGCCCAGTCGACCGGGTGGTCCGCCCTTAGCAAAAACATCGCCTCGTTCTTCACTATCAGCAAGCGCGGCCGTGCCATGGGGTTCTTCTCCACCAGCTACGCATTCGGCGGCCTGGCCGGCGCCCCCGTAACGGGCTGGGTAGCCTACACAATTTTCGACAGTTGGCGCTGGGCATTCATTGCTGGAACAGCCGTGATCGTCTTTGCCTTCGTCCTTTTCATCATTTTTCAGCGAAACTCCCCGCAGGAAGTAGGTCTTCCCGGCATCGACGAGGATCCTGCCCTTCTCGACGGGCAGCATAAGAAGGGTGCCAAGGCTACCGACGCCAGTCCACGAACCCGACTTTCAGCCAAAGACCTCCTGGCAGCGGTCCGATACGACCGGATGGTACTCAAGCTAGGCCTCGTATATTTCCTCATCAAACCTGCTCGTTATGCCATCCTGCTATGGGGTCCCGTGCTCATCCTTGAAGCCATGCCCGACCTCAGCACCATGACGGCGATTATGGTTCCCATCGCGTTCGGTATTACTGGCATGGTGGCCCCAGTCCTTGCCGGGTGGCTATCGGACACCGTCTTTGGTGCCCGCAGAGTGCCGCCCAGCGTGCTTTGCCTGGTGCTGATGGTAGTGGCACTCGCCCTATGGCAGGTGGTGACCCAGTCGGGGTCCATCTACCTGGTCATCGGACTTCTTGCCTTCATCGGATTGACGGCCTACGCCTCCGACGCCATGATCTCGGGTGTAGCCGCGGTTGATTTTGGTACATCCAAGTACGCCGCCGGCTCCACCGGCTTCGTGAACGGCTGTGGTTCGGTCGGTGCGATCCTAGGCGGGCTGCTTCCAGGGTTCTTCTCGGGACCTGTCATCTTCTACACGTTCGCAATCGCAGCGTTGCTGGCCGTGGCCATTCTTCTGCCTTCCTGGAACAAGCGGCCAGTAAGCGTCTAATCATCAGGCAATGGAGCCTGACGACCTCAACCCCAAAGAGGAAAAAATGAACAATCTTAGCGAAGCCGACCTGACATTGAACTACATAGATGGGCAATGGCGCTCTTCCTCAGACGGCGCAACTTTTGCCAACATCAATCCATCGGATACCCGGGACATTATTGGCCGCTATGCCGATTCGTCGGCCCAGGATGCCCTCGACGCCATAGGTGCTGCAGAAAAGGCCCGGTATGCATGGGAATCTTTGGGCACCGTCAAACGCGGCGACATACTGTTTGCGGCGGCGGAAATTCTGGCCAGGCGGAAAGAAGAACTGGCCGCTGCCGTGACTAGGGAACAAGGCAAGTGCCTGCGGGAATCCCAGGGTGAGGCCCAACGGGCAGTGGACATCCTCCGATACATCGCCGGTGAAGGCCGCCGCCTGTCAGGTTCCACGCTCCCCGCGGACGAGCCTCGCAGCCTGGCAATTACGTGGAGAAAGCCCATTGGGATCGTCGCACTCATCACGCCCTGGAATTTCCCGCTGGCCATCCCCATCTGGAAGATCGCTCCAGCCTTGCTCTCAGGCTGTACAGCCATTCTGAAGCCATCCCCTTTGGCTCCTCACACGGCGGCCTTGATTGTGGATGTCTTCGCAGAGGCCGGAGTGCCCTCCGGCGTTCTGAATCTAGTTCAAGGGGATCGAGAACCAGGCGAAACACTGTGTCAACACCCCGAAGTCAGGGGCATTTCCTTCACAGGTTCGCTGGGAGTCGGGCTCGCCATACAAGCGGCAGCAGCTCCCCGTCTCGCCAAAACCCAGCTGGAACTAGGCGGCAAGAATGCCCTGATTGTTCTGGCTGACGCTGACCTGGACCTTGCGGCCGACGCCATCCTGCATGGAGCTTTCGGCCAGGCGGGACAACGCTGCAGTGCTACCAGCCGCGTCGTGGTTGAACGCACGGTGCGTGAAGAACTGGTGCAGAAAGTGCTGGCCCGAACAGCAGAGTTGACCATAGGTGATCCGTTCAGCGGCGGCACGAGGCTCGGGCCAGTGGTCAATGAAGCGAGATTGGTCGCTTGCGTGCAGGCAGTTGAACAAGCTCAACGCGACGGCGCAGTGATCCGGGCCGGTGGATCCGTAGCCACGGATGGTGACCTCACACACGGCTACTACATGCAGCCAACTCTGCTGACAGAAGTGGCTCCGGATTCCGATTTGGCCATGGAAGAAGTGTTCGGGCCCGTGCTGAGCGTCATTGACGCGGAGAACTTTGACCACGCGTTGAACATCTCGAACTCCGTCAAGTACGGCATGTCCGGCACCATCTTCACCAACAACCGCGGGCACATCTACGATGCACTCCAAAAGTTCGAGGCCGGCATGCTGCACGTCAACAGGCCTGGCGTGGGCGCATGGCCGCACCTGCCTCATATGGGAGCCAAACTCTCCCAGTACGGCCCGCCCGAGTGCTCACCGGAAACCTGGGACTTCTACATGGAATGGCGATCTGCGTGCATCAGCTTCCCAGCCTGAAGATGTCCCACTAGGTTCCTACCATGAATCTAAGCATCCAAGGTCTGAGAATCTTCATGGCGGTAGTAGAAACCGGCAGCTTCTCGGCCGCAGCGAGACGGCTCTACATGAGCCAGCCATCAGTCTCCGCCCACGTTAGAAGTCTCGAAACCTCCCTCTCGGCTCACTTGTTGGATCGCAGCCCTGCAGGTGCATCACTGACACCTGCCGGGCACGTCCTTGCCGACCATGCCCGAAAGATATTTGACGTGATGGACCATGTAGGGGAGGACGTCGCAGCTGCCCAGGGGATCCAGGACCGCCAGCTCTCCATAGCGGGCACCAGCACCTTGGGCTCGTATCTTCTTCCCCGCGCCCTTAGCCGCTTCCTGGTAGGAAATGTTGGATTGCGAACCGAACTTCGCGTCGGAAACACGGAAAAGGTGGCTACCTGGCTCATCAACCGCGAAGTAAGCCTGGCTATCTGCGCTGGTGAAATGGACCACGAGCAGCTCGAAAGTACAGTCATTTTCGATGACGCGCTGGTTCTCGTTGCCGGAAGAGCCAGCCACTTGGCGGGACGACTTTTGGGGCCGTCCGACCTGACCAAGGAACGATTTCTGCTGAGGGAAATCGGCTCGGCAACCCGGTTCGACCAAGACCAATCCCTGACTGACTGGAATCTGACCCAAGCCGAACAATGGACGGTCTGGACATCCGAGGCGGCCAGGGAATGTGTCAGGGCGGGGCTCGGCCTGGCCTTGATTTCAGAACATGTTGTGGAACCTGATCTGCGCTCCGGCGAGCTTGTCCGACTGAATGTCCACCCAGCGCCACGTCACCGCCCCGTGTCACTCGTCCGCATGGCGGGACAACTCCTGAGCCCCGTGGAGCAAGCCTTCGTCGAAATGATCCAGAAGATGCAGGCCTGGCCCTAATTACGTTCGACTTCCATTGCAGTAAAAACTGCCCTACCAAGACAAGGACACCTGATGAATTCACACATCCATGAAGATCACACCATTTCCTCTCCTACTGATCTACTGATCGTCGGAGCAGGAATCGTCGGACTGGCCCACGCATTTGAAGCGGTACGCCGCGGCTACACCGTCCGTATTATCGAACGTGATGCCCGTCCGAACGGCGCTTCCGTTCGCAATTTCGGGCACTGCTGCATCACCGCACAGGAAGGCCAGTACCTGGAGACGGCATACACTTCCCGCGAAGGCTGGCTCGCGGCGGCCCGCGAGGTGGGGTTTTGGGCGCCTGAAGCCGGGGCTGTGGTGGTGGCGCGAAGCCAGACGGAAATGACTGTTTTGGAACAACTGAGTGAAAAGCGGGGCGGTGACAGCGTTCAACTGCTGACAGCGCGGGAAACGGCCAACCGTCTTTCTGCAAGCGGCTCGCCGGACGCTGCCATCCTCGGTGGAGCCTTTCTCCCGGCGGATCTTCGGGTGGACCCACGGACGGCTGCGCCCGACATCGCCGGTTGGCTGCAGAAACAGAAAGGGGTGACCGTTCATTGGGGCACCAGCGTCCGGGACATCCACGATGGTGGAACCGTGAGTACATCCCGCGGAGACTTCCAGGCTGACAAGGTCCTGATCTGTGTGGGCCATGACTTGGATTATCTGTTTCCGGAGATTGCCGCCCGCTACCAAGTCCAACGATGCGCCTTGCAGATGGCCATGGCACCGGCTCCGAGTGGCTACAACCTCGATTCTGCCGTTCTCACGGGAACGTCTATGACTCGTTACGATGGCTTCACCACCATGCCCGCCGCCGATGCTCTTCGCCAGGAAATTTACGGTCACAGTCCGGAGCTCATTGATATGGGCGCAAATGTTATGTTCACCCGGCGTCCGGATGGAACGTTGCTGCTGGGCGACAGCCATGTTTACGGTCAGACCATTGGACCGTTCCAAGACGAATGGATGACAGACCGACTCATCCAGGAAATCGAGAAGATCCTGGGCTCAGCCTTGACCGTGACCCAGCGGTGGCAAGGCATCTATGCATCGAGCCCACTTACCTCCCTTCTGGTCGAGG
This sequence comes from Paenarthrobacter sp. FR1, assembly GCF_051106045.1. Lineage (NCBI taxonomy): Bacteria > Bacillati > Actinomycetota > Actinomycetes > Micrococcales > Micrococcaceae > Paenarthrobacter > Paenarthrobacter sp. FR1. The sequence goes on from NZ_JBPFSF010000011.1 coordinate 16,406, forward strand.
ACATCAACCCCACCACCACGGCGATCACGGTCACTTCCGGTATCGGGATGACACTGTCGTTCGGCATAGCGGCCGAAACGATGGCCAAGCAGTAGTTGTCCGTCACAGATTGGAGGCTTGTCATGCACGCTGCGGTTCCCACCCCGTTTGGTTCCATGCTGACAGCCATGGTCACGCCCTTCACCCCTGATGGGCAACTGGACCTCGAAGGCGCAGCGCATCTGGCGGAGTACCTGGTGCGAGGGGGAAATGATGGCTTGATTGTTTGCGGGACAGCGGGGGAGGCTTCCACCCTTCGGGATCAGGAAAAGGACGATCTCATCCGCATAGTCAAGGATGCCGTGGGGGAGCGGGCTCTCGTAATCGCTGGTACTGGTACCAACGACACCTCACATTCAATCGACCTGGCAAAGAGGGCGGCCAAGGCGGGGGCCGACGGTCAACTCGTTGTCACTCCGTACTACAACAAACCGACGCAGTCGGGAGTTTTTGACCACTTCACGAGCGTCGCGGGAGCCACTGACCTGCCCGTGATGTTGTACGACATTCCTGGCCGGGCGGGCATTGAAATTGCTGGCGATACCTTCAAGCGACTCGCTGAGAATCCACGGATTGTGGCCGTCAAGGACGCGAAGGCTGACTTTGGTTCCATGGTGGAAATCCTGCGCAAAACGCGTTTAGCTGTTTACGCCGGTGATGACGCCTTGGCGTTCCCGTGGTTGTCTGCAGGGGCCGCCGGTCTGGTCAGTGTCTCGGCCAACGTCGCTCCGAAGCACTTCCGCCACATGGTCGATGCCATCAGGACCGGGGCTTGGCTGCATGCGCGGAAGCTCAACTTTGAACTAACTCCGCTCATACGCGCGGTCATGGATCATGTTCCCGCTGCGGTCTCGGCCAAATGGCTGCTCAACATGCAGGGGAGGCTGCCATGCGACTTCGTCCGGCCGCCGTTGTCCCAGCCGCTGCCGACTGAGATCAGTGGCGTCACGGCCGAATTGTTTGATACTCAGTGGGCGCTGGCGTGAGACGAGAACCAGCTCCCGAGATGGCCCCCTGTTCGAACGAGGACTATCAGCAGCTGGCCGCCCGCTACCGGCCGCTCTTCCGGGCCATTGCCGATGGGGCTGTGGCGCGTGAGACTAACCGTACCCCTCTCCACGGACCCCTCCGTGAACTCGCAGCGGCTGGCTTCACCGCATTGCGAGTGCCCCGGCGCCACGGCGGCGGCGGAGTTAGTGCCAGGCACTTCTTCCGTCTGCTCGTCGAACTCGCCGCCGCCGAATCAAACCTTGCCCAAGCCCTCCGTGCGCACATATGCTTCGTCGAGGACCGCCTCTACTTCGAAGATGAAACATGGCTCAAACGCGTCGCCGAGGGCCAACTAGTGGGGAATGCAGTGGCAGCCTCTTCGGGTGCATCCGGTGGTGGTCCCACCACGCTCAGTCCGCAGGGCGGAAAGTTCATCCTTAACGGACAAAAGAGCTACACAACCGGGAGCTTCTACGCAAACTGGATACAGACGAAAGCGGAGATGCCCGACGGGCGCTCCGTCACAGTGATGGTTGACGCGAACGCCGCAGGGGTAGAGGTCCACGACGATTGGGATGGATTCGGGCAACGGCTCACGGCCTCCGGGACAACGGATTTCAACGGTGTACAGGTTGCCGAAGCCGACCTGCTCCCAGAAGAAGAGAATCTGCCCTTCGCAGCCGCCCTACATCAGCTTGTACATGTGGCTACTCTGGCAGGCATCAGCCAGCGCATCAGCGAAGATGTCGCAACCGAGGTTCGGGGCAGGCTCCGGGGCCTTAGCGAAGGAACCAGCCCGCGACTACGCACCGATCCCCAGATTCAGCAACTGGTCGGCGAACTCTCAGCTAGTGCCTTCGTGGCAGAAGCTGCTGCACTACGGGTAGCTGGTCTGCTGAACGAGGCGCTGCGGACTCAGGAGAGAGGGAACGCCAGGGGATTTCGATCCTTGGTTACACAAATGGGAATTGCCTCTTATCAATCGCAGATCATCGTCACGAAACTCACGCAGGACTCCGCAACGACCATGTTTACAGCGCTAGGGGCCTCCTCCGTACGGCAAGACCTCCAACTGGATCGGCATTGGAGGAACGCGCGTGTTCTTTCATCCCACAGCCCCGTGGTGTACAAATCCCGCGTCGTGGGCGACTGGGAGATCAACGGATCAATCCCGACAAATCTTGCCGCCCGGCGCTAGCCAGCACGGACACCGAAAACTCCGACAGAAGGAAGCCCTGTGCCCGAATCAGTTCTCACCGAATCCGTCACGATTTCTCCGCGTCAACGCGTGCAAGAGAACCGCAGGTTCGCGCCGTCGGCGGAGTTCGCCGCGAACGCTGTGACGAGCGCTGATGCCTATGCAGAGGCCGAAGCTGATCGTCCTGCGTTCTGGGCCAAGCAGGCCCGCGAGCTGCTGACCTGGGATAAGGACTTCACCGAGGCCCTTGATTGGTCCAACCCGCCGTTCGCCAAGTGGTTCGTCGGCGGCGAGATCAACGCTGCGTACAACGCACTGGACCGCCATGTCGAAAATGGCCTGGGCGACCGCGTTGCCATCTACTTCGAAGGTGAACCCGGGGACACCCGCACGTACACCTATGCACAGCTGACCGAAGAGGTGAAGAAGGCCGCCAACGCCTTCGAGTCCCTCGGCGTGGCCAAGGGCGACCGCGTGGCCGTCTACCTGCCCATGATCCCTGAGGCCGTCATCACGCTCCTTGCTTGCGCCAGGATCGGGGCCGTGCACTCGGTGGTGTTCGGTGGTTTCTCCGCGGATGCCCTTCGTTCCCGCATCGAGGACGCCGAAGCCAAGCTCGTGGTCACCGCCGATGGCACGTACCGCCGCGGCAAGCCCTCCGCCCTGAAGCCGGCCGTTGACGAAGCTCTCTCCAAGCCCGGTCATACGGTCCAGAACGTGGTGGTGGTCAAGCGCAACGGCGAGGACGTCAACTGGGTGGAAGGCCGAGATCTCTGGTGGTCCGACACCGTGGACAAGGCATCCAACGAGCACACCGCCGTCGGGCATGACCCCGAGCACCCGCTGTTCATCCTCTACACCTCCGGCACCACCGGCAAGCCCAAGGGCATCCTGCACACCACGGGCGGCTACCTCACCCAGGGCGCCTACACCCACAAGGCCGTGTTCGACCTCCACCCCGAAACGGACGTGTACTGGTGCACCGCCGACGTCGGATGGGTCACCGGACACTCCTACGTCACCTACGCGCCGGTCATCAACGGCGCCACCCAGGTCATGTACGAAGGCACCCCGGACTCCCCGCACCAGGGCCGCTGGTGGGAAATCGTGGAAAAGTACAAGGTCTCCATCCTCTACACCGCCCCCACCGCGATCCGGACGTTCATGAAGTGGGGCCGGGACATCCCGGACAAGTACGACCTCTCCTCCATCCGCGTCCTCGGCTCCGTGGGCGAATCCATCAACCCCGAAGCATGGATGTGGTACCGGGACGTCATCGGCGGCAACGCCGGCAAGAACGGCGAGAAGAAGGACAACCCCGCACCGATCGTTGACACCTGGTGGCAAACCGAAACCGGTGCGCAGATGATCGCCCCGCTGCCCGGCGTGACCGCCACCAAGCCCGGCTCAGCCCAGGTCCCGCTGCCCGGCATCGCCGTGGACGTGGTGGACGAAAACGGCCAGTCCGTGGCCAACGGCGAAGGCGGCTACCTGGTCGTCCGCGAACCATGGCCCTCCATGCTGCGCGGCATCTGGGGCGACCCGGAACGGTTCAAGGACACCTACTGGTCCCGCTTCGAGGCCATGTACTTCGCCGGCGACGGCGCCAAAAAGGACGAAGACGGCGACGTCTGGCTCCTCGGCCGGGTCGACGACGTCATGAACGTCTCCGGCCACCGCCTCTCCACCACGGAAATCGAATCCGCCCTCGTCAGCCACCCGTCCGTCGCCGAAGCAGCCGTCGTAGGCGCCGCTGACGAAACCACCGGCCAGGCCGTCGTCGCGTTCGTCATCCTCCGCGGTGACGCCGTGAACAACGGCGACGAAACCGTCCTGGAACTGCGCAACCACGTGGGCAAGGAAATCGGCCCCATCGCCAAGCCCACGCAACTGCTGATCGTCCCGGAACTGCCCAAGACACGCTCAGGCAAGATCGTCCGCCGCCTCCTCAAAGACATCGCAGAAGGCCGCGACACCGGCGACGCCACCACCCTGGCCGACCCCGGCATCATGACCCAAATCGCCGAATCGCTGAAGAACTAGTTTCTCTAGTCGGCCCCTGGGGCAAATTCACGGGGGCGCTTAGTAGCGGTGAGAGTTCTAGGGTGCCCGCGGATCATCGATCCCTTGCGTGCGCTACTGCATCGGCTGGATGAGTGCCGCGCCCCCATGTGTCCGAGCGTCCCTGCATACGACCAGTCTTGGCCACCGGCCCCGCCAATCCAGACGACGCGCCCCGCAAAACGCCGATTAGTTCAGCAGTCCCCTAGGTGGCATATAGCGCCGAGAAAGAATGTCATCTATCGCAGGAGGTCACGCGATAAGGGTTTCGGATGTCCGGATCAGTGTCATGGAAAGCTGTTGGTTATCGAGACAAAGATTTTCGGTCACGTCGATCGCTGCGCGCGATGCTGACTACAAGGGCGATCGAGAGCCCGATGAGGGCGAACTGAACGACGGCCGCGGCGGCATCGCCGCCGAAGCTTTGCGCCTCCTCATGCGCGCCGCCTCCTTGCTGCATGAATCGGGCGAAGTCTCCAAGGCCATGGAGCAGTATCGGAATCCATAGCGTTCCAGTTGCCCTGAGGGTGCCGTAGAAAAGTGCCCCGTTCATGGCCAGAAAGGCCACGCTGAGGGCTGTGGCGCCCAGAGGAACGCCGTTAAATAGATAACCGACAGTGTGGGCGAGCCCGAACGCGATCGAGGTAACCAACAGCGCCGCGAGCTCACCATGATGGCCTCGCACGGCCACCCGGAAAATGCCGCGGAAATACAACTCCTCCCCGAAACCAATCAGCAACGACCCAATGAGATAGATCAGCACCACCGGAACGGCGCGCTCCGACCAGGGCACATCGAACAGGATGAGAGTGATCTGGATGATCAGAACGGCGGGTATCGCCAGAAGCCACCATCGTCGTCGCCCGGACAACGGTGACGGAGCTGTCCACGCCTCTCTGAACCAGCCGGCTCTGCGGGCGAACAGCACACCAATGACGATGAGGACCGCGACCGGGACCCATGTAGTAATGACGAAGTCAAGTGCCTCATCTCCACCAGCAAGCGGGTCAAGCAGGTTGCCGACCACGGCGGCTATCAGCACGTAAAGCACAGCGGCCGCGATCCCCACCCAAATGCTCCGGGGAATCGGCCGGTTATCGGTACGGATCGTCAAGAAATCCCTCCAAGGGTAAGTAGGCGCGGGGCCAAGACGAAGGGCAGCGGCGCGGCCAGGATGAAACGAGGCTAACAGCACCGGGTACGGATCCGAACCTTCGACAACGTTGAATAGCTCCTGTCCGTCGGCAATCCCCCGGCGCGTGATTGGAGACGGGGCAGCGAATGGCCTCTGGCGATATGCCGGCTTCTAGCTAACGCCCCAGGCCAGCCGCCTCCTGACGCGGCAGAAGGCCCAGCGCCGGTTGTCCTATTAGGAGCCTGCGCTGCCATCGAGGGCCAGTGATCGGAGAAGTGCTTTAGTTTGTGGGCTCCGAAGCGATGGCCGGCTCCCTGTACGTTGAGGAGATTCTGTTGACGCGATCCCTCACCAGGAAGATCGCGACAAGCGCGATCAGGATGTAAACGAAATTGAAGAGCCCGGCAATGGAGAGGAGACCTTCAGCGCCACTGGTATCACCGTGGGCATCGATGCCGCCCGTAGCAAGGAACGTCGTCGGGTCCGTGGCGGCGTGCAGCAGGATTGCCCAAACCAGACGGCCCGTCACACGCATGGAGAGGTACATCATGGCGCCAAAGCCAAACGTGTAAACCACCGTTATCGCGACGACCAACGGTGCCTGTCCTGTCAAGGCGTTGCCGCTGTGAAGGAGCGCAAAGTACAGGGATGACAGAACAAGGACGAGGCATTCCCCGTAGCCGCCGTGCCGGAGCATGTTCACGACGATGCCGCGCGTGGCCAGCTCTTCGGTGAAGCCGACACACAACCCGAAGAACAATGTCACCAGGACCAGTGTCACCGAATAGGCCGACCAGTTCGTTGCCATCAAACGGAGAACTATGGGTACCAAAATCAGGACCACGGCGAGCCACATCCAAGCACGGCCCTGAAGAGGCTGCCTGCCGAAGACCTCCCCGGCCCATCCCACTGAACGTACGAACAGGAAGAGGAGTCCGCCGGAGAGAAGGACCGGCAATGCGAGCCCAACCAAGACCGTAAGGGGGTCAGCGAGAGGATTCTCCTTGTTTATAACCCCACCGAAGATCGCGTTGATGACGAATCCCAGCAACTGGTACACAACCCAGTACACCGCCACGAGAAGCAGGGCTTTCCACCACGTGCCCTTGTTCCAAAAATGCACCCAACCTGAACCACGACTCGTCATGACAAAACCGCCCCCATGCCAGCGCCTCCCGAGTAGAGGCGAACACGAAAAAGACTATGGGATCTCAAAGGCAGCACCAAGAACCCTTTCGTTCCACCGAGGACGACAAACCAGCAACCGGCCGCGAGAGTTCTCAAGACGTCATCGAACGGTAGCTGCGCAGCTCCGGCGAGTCGCCGGAGCTGCATGTACTATCCACAGGCAGAAACAGCATGAGCTCTTGAGATCACTGCATCAATGCAGCTGCACCACTGTTTTCCTTGTCTGCGGAAATCTAAGGAGTAGGCCACAAGGACGGACCTTCGTCATGCGCTTAGGTGCGAATTCAGTCGTTGGCGTGAGAGTACTGTGCGCCCTGGGCAAGCCCGGCTGACATGCGGAAGCGCCAAATTCGTCAAGGAACGGGAGTTCTCGCATCCACTTCTACTCCCGTGCTTTGAGTGCCGATAACGGACGTTATGACAAGTAAAGTTGTCATGTCTGCACCTATTGGCAACTATGGTTGCCCTCGGGCATGTTGGTCACTGTAGCAACCGGACGCCGATGAAGGGAAGCAACGATGGGCTGGTTCACCGAAGGCAGCGACCACGAAGGCTACGTTGTCTGCGTCTTCGCCGACGGCATGTACGGCGCCGCCGGCGGTAAACACCGACAGATCAGTCTGATGACACCCGACGGCAACATGATCTGGGAAAACGACAACGACCCGGACACCGTCGTGTGGCGGCCGCCATCCCAGGTCGTCGGCTGGAACGTCGCCTGCAGCTGCGAACCCCACCGGAAACACGTCATCATGGACCAGCTGTGGACCCGGGTCTGGGACCCCGACGAAGAAGACCCCACCCGCCGCCGCATCTACGCAGGAGATCCGTCCAGCGACGACGCCGCCTATGTCAGTGACCGCGAGGACCTGGAACCATTGTTCATTGAGCAGTGGCACCAGCACATCGCCCCTGACCTGCACCTCCACACCATCAGCACCCTGGGCGAACAGCTCAAGCAGATCGAGGCCCAGCTCAATGAGGCCGTAGCCGCAGCCCGGTCCGACGGCCTCTCATGGGACAAAATCGGCAGGGCCTACGGCATCACCAGGCAAGGAGCCAGAAGTCGCTGGGAGGCTCAGCCGAGAACCCCCGAACAGTAATGTCATAACGGAGAAAGAGTTAGGCGTTGGGCCGCATTCGTTTACTCCGCGTCGGGCCTAGATGGCGTGGTGCTTATCGAGGCGCTCCTCGATGCTTCGCATAGTGGTGCGAGCCTCATCCAGGGTGTGCAGGGGAACGCTTTCTCCATGAATAACCGTGTTGCGAATCGCCAGCACGCGCCGGAAGTCCGACTCGAGTGGATCATCCACCACGCCCCGAGAGAGCAATATGCCCATCACCTTCCCGAGCTGCAAGGGGCCGTCAGGGCCCGATTCCTTGCCCTCGTTGCTGAGTGCAACCTTAGCTAGGCGCTGAAGCTTGTCCTCCAATTTCAACCACTGGTTCAGAAAGGACACTTCGTCCAAATCGCTGATATTCACGTAGTCCGGAGTGCTCGCTGGGCTTCGATCCCTTTCTCCTCTCGCAGCTTTGGAAGCACGCCCCTCATATCCCGCGCTGATCCTGCGCGCGACAACATACAAGGCACTCAACATAGCCAATGAAATTGAGCCAAAGACAAGCCCCATCGTAACTACAACAGAATCGACTGGAGTCTGAGGGTCCCCCACGCGGAAGACAAGATAGGAGGTAACGAGGCTGATAATACTGGCCATCACAGCACCGATGATGGGCAAGTAGAAAGACCGCGGTGAAGGAACGGTCCTTGAAACCACGGGGGAAGGGCGACGTTCTTCCAACGTGTGATAGGCGCGCACTACATCCGCGGCAGTAAGGAGTTCGTGGAGTGAAGCTTCTCTGGCAAGCCTCACAACCTCATCATGTCGGGCTTGCAGCAGCTCGTCTAATGCCTGAACAGCAGCATCGGACATCCCCGCCGGATTCCGCGAGCCGCCACCGTCTGCCTTCATCATCCGCGTCCCTTATTGAACTCGATGTATTCGGTAATGATTGCCAGGAAAAGTCCTGTCGTGAAAGCAACGAAAAATGTGACCAGCCAGCCCACGCTCGGCAGGAACCAAGGCTCAGATTGGATCATCAGATTCCCGCTCACCCCGATCACAGCTGCGATGATGTACATGGCAATCTTTGCCCAGATTATCCACCTGGAACGTCGAGGTGGCGGTAGCCCTTTGTTTCGCACGACGGCCTCTGCGACAGCCAGGTGGCTAGTGGTGTATTGCGGGACTGCCGAGGTCCCCATCCGATGACCTAACTCTTGGCGACTCGCTTCAGCCAGCAGGTCATTTGCGTAACTAGATATAGCGTCGTCGAAAACGTTTCTAGCCGGACCTGTGACAGCAGACGCACCGATTATCTGCACCGTTACTTCGTCGCCTGGCTGGACAATCTGACCAGCAGTAGTGCCCGTCATTCGACCCCCGTCGCGGCATTCTGATGGATGTCAGTTTATGCTCCGACGGCCCAAGCCCGGAACTTATTTCTCTTAGATGGCGCAATGTTAGTTCGATTTCCTAGGACCGACTGGCCGAACCTCGGCCCCCAGAGGATCCACCGCATGCATGTCACGTCCCGTCACAGCAAATGCCGGCAGCTCAGATCACGAGCAGGATCAGCATGAGCGGCTCCCGAAGTGGCGAGGGTGACACGCCGACACTTGGCGACACGCGGGAGAACAAATGTGGCGAAGTAGTCCACAGGGTGTGGATTTCATCTCTCACTTCGGCGGAATCACGGACATTTTGCGGTGCCTGCCCTGTGGACGAGTGGTGGATTGAATGACATACTTGTAATACATCATCTTGGGGTTCCAGTGAGGCGCTTGCACTACATGTAGTGTTTTTATTGCGTCCATCGATGGACACGAAAAAGCCTCAGGGTAATCCCGCTTTGAGGCTAGGGGCTACCGACTGAGGCTGTTTTCATTCCCTTGCGACCGGGATGAAAAGAGCCTACATCCTCAAGACTTGCTCAAGAAATGGTCGGCGAGTCGTGCGGAGGGTCCGTGGCCACACCTATCTTTTAGGAGTGGTATGACAATCTCACTTGAACGTACAGGCTTCCGAGACCTCGAAAAGGTTCTTGGCGCGGGCATATCCACGTTGGACATCACGGAGAAAGAGAAGGGCCTGGTCACCTCTCGCTACCAAGCCCTTGGGGAGACGCTTGATGAGCACTGGGCGGAATCCACAGCCGATAACCGCGTTTACGTCCAAGGTTCGTTCGCTCTTGGAACCATGACCCGACGAATTCACCGCAACGACGACGTCGACATAGACCTCGTAGTACTGCGTGGCATCCAGGCGTCATCCACTACCCAAGTGGAGCTGAAACAAGACACAGGTGCCGGTCTCAGGAAGTTCCTCGAGGCATCACAGGCAAATTCCTCATTGGTCGAGAGCGAGCGGTGCTGGACGCTTGAATACCCCGGCATGCACATGGATGTCCTCCCTGCAGTCCCGGATACTTCCCCAGAACGAGGCTCGGATGACGGCATCCTAATCACGGATCACGACGTAAGGTCCTGGCAACGTTCTGATCCGCGTGGATACGCATTGTGGTTCAAGCAGGTGACCCTTGAAGAGGTGCTGCTGAAGGAAGTTCTGCTGGCGAAGCGTGGCGTAGACGTGGACGCCGTTCCCAACTGGACCCGCAAGACAACGCTGCAGCTCGCTGTCCAAGCACTGAAACGGCACCGCGATATCTACTTCACTGGCCGTCTGAACCAGCGTCCTTCCTCAATCGTCATCACGACGCTTGCCGCACGCGCCTACCAGCAGGGTGAGAACCTGTTTGAAGTCCTGCAGGGCATTGCCGGCACCATTGCTACTCACATTCAGGTAGCTAACGGGCAATATGTCGTTGCCAATCCTGTGATGCCTGAAGAGAACTTCGCAGACTGCTGGGCCGATGAGCGGTGGCGTGCCAATGCAATGTTTGAGTGGGCGGAGGCCGTCTCTCGTGACATCACCGCGATCCCTGCTCGCAGCGGCAACGACAACGTCCTCAAGGGCGTGCAGATGGTACTCGGAGAAAACGCAGCCTTTGCTGGGGCCCGGGCATTGAGCAACCCCCTAGTTGAAGCACGAAAATCGGGAGACCTGCGTGCACAGCATGGCGCGGCGACATTGGCGGTTACCGGAACGGCGGCCACCACACGAACCGTCCGAAAGCATGACTTCCACGGAGGCCGCGTGTGAGCTCCGGTCATCTAACCCTCAGCCAGCAAGCGCTGGGGCTGAGGAGCGTCTTTCCCGACGGTTCAGTGAGACTTGGCCCCAAAAGCCTCTACTGGCGGGGCCAGCTAAAACCGTCGGCTCTAGCGCGAGAATACACCGTCGAAGTTTCCCTAAAAGTCGGGAAGAATCCCGTCGTCACCGTAGAGCATCCATCACTTCAACCAAATACTGAAGGTCTCCTCCCCCATATATGGGACGACGGATCTCTGTGCCTCAACAAGGCAGGCCAGTGGTCCCCGAAAATGCTCCTGGTGGACACGGCCCTCCCCTGGGCCTCGGAATGGCTGCTGCATTACGAGATGTGGAAAGGCACGGGGATTTGGTTCGGTGACGACCCAAGTCTGGAAACTTCGGAGGACCAGTCACAGCTGTTACACCCCGTACCTAGCCACATGCAGGGAAAGTAAACGCTCGAACAACTTCAGCAATCCACATCCGGCCAAACGGGCATTGGCAGTTCTCGTTCAGTCCGGTGAGGAACGATACTACTTAGGATTGGATGGACTTTGGTGGGTAGAAGGTTCTTCGGCAGAAACCCCGACTCCAATATTGACCTCATTAGGGAAGAGTTCGGCCGAGTCGCATACACGCACAAAACTCACGAGAAAGCCCGGGAGCAGTGTAGCCGTAAGGCATCGATCTCCCAGTGGATCAATGTCGTCCTCAACGCCCTGACATTCGGCGGCGTCCTGACGAGCCTCCAAAGCGCGAACCAGGCTTTCCTTTACGTGACCCTGGGGTTTGCTACTGTCACGGCTGGCTATACGCTGTACCAGCTCAGTTTCAACCCGAGGCAAGAGGCCGTCGAGCATCGTGAAGCGGCTAAGTCCCTGCTCAAGATCCGAGACAGCTATGTCCACTTATTGGCAGATGTGATGGGAAATGCCCTGCCTGCCTCTGAAATAAGGCGCCAGAGGGAACAACTCAGCGCCCAAACGCAGGAAGTGTACCGGTCAGCGCCCGACACCAGCTACAACGCGTACCGTTCGGCCCAAAAAGCGTTGAAGGAGCAGGAGGACCTCACCTTTTCCGATGATGAGATCGACAAGTTTCTGCCTCGAAACCTTCGAAAAAATGTCTGTCGGCACAATTGGCCGTAACCCAGTCTCACCACAAGAAGGCCTCTGGATGTAGAGGTCCGGCACGTTCCGGACGCGCTGATCCGGCACGACAAGAGCCTGACACCAGGTTGGTGTCAGGCTCTACGTCTAATCGTGCGCGCCAGCCGTCCCGCGTCGCAGATGTTCACTGAATGTCTGCAAGCCCAATCTGTCTCGGCCGCTGCTGGCACCAGACACCTACTGAGGCATCCGCCGGTCCCAAGCAACTTGGCCTGGCCCCCTCCGGTCACGGCTCACGGCAGCACGGTCCTCGCCCAGGCCGCGGCACGCTTCAGCCACGCGCTTGGTCATCGGGTGGCCGGGCGACAACGTCCGCTTAAGATCGGCCAACAGTTCTCGAAAGGCGAGTCGAGCACCAGCGATGTCTCCCGCACGATTGAGTTCCCGGGCATATTCTTCTCGCACACCGAAGCTCATCAGGTGGTCAGGGCCGAGCACCCGCACCACGCGTGGCAGGAGCTCCGAGAAAAGCGCAAGCGATTGCTGATCATCTCCCAATGTGCCGGCGGTCGTCGCGACACGTAGCGTGGACTGCAGGGTGTCTGGGTGGTCAGGTCCAAGCAGGCGAGTCCTGCTTGCTGCCACACTGGAGAATAGCTGATGCGCCTCTGTGAACGATCCATTCTCCGTCAGGAGACCTGCATAGTTGCTCCGCGCGCCCAAGCTTGCCAGATGGTCTGGACCATAGACGACATCGAACTGTTCGACGACTTCTTCTTGCACCGCAAGTGCATCATCGAGCTGTCCGGTCATCGCATACAGCCTGGCAAGGTTTGCACGGATCGCAAGCGCCTCCGGTGTTTCAGAAAGCCCTGTCCGATCTGCGCTGCTGAGCACCTCAAGAAGCACAATTTCCGCTTCTGAGAGGCGCCCCAAATCCATTAGTGCCACGGCACGAATCTGTTCCACCTGTAGACGCATGCGGTCGTCATCCGTGTAACGGTTAACTTCTTCGAGTAGGTCTAGAGCTTCGTGTGCCATGCCGGCGTCACGGAGGCACACGGCCAAGTTCACCTTGGCGGTAGTGACGTCTGGATGGTCTTCCCGCAACGCCCGACGACCGAAATCAACGGCTTGTCGAAGCAGAGTTATTGCTTCGGCCAGATCGCCCTGTGCTCGCCGCGTCGTTGCATGATTGGCCAGCGACGAGATGAAAATTGGATGTTCAGTCCCGAGCTTGTTTGCTGCAAGCTCAACAACGCGTAGTTCGATCGAATTGGCTTCTTCGATTTGTCCGCGATCAAATGCCAAAGCGGACTGCAGATTCAGCGCGCGAATCTGCAACATCACTTGGTCTGACTCTGTCGCCACAGCGAAGGCTTGCTGCGCGATCAACTCTGCCCGCTCTGGCTTCCCGGATGCCAGCCACACCGACCCTTGCCAAATCAATAATTCGACGAGATCCCCGAATGTAGCGGGATTGAGATTGTCCTCCGCGAAGTGGGTCAGCTCGGCGATGGCGCTCAAGTCACTTTGCGGGATAGGTTCATGTGGATCTGGTAGCTGCGATGCCAGATCCGCAAGGCATTCTTCGAAAGCTCGCCGTGGAGCATTGACGCGGAGGATGTCTGTAAGGGGCTCCGGAAGAACCACTGCTCCGTCGTTCTGCACAGAGCAGAGTCCCCATTCAGCCAAACGATCCAACAGTGACTCATCGCCAGGCAAACTCCATCGCAATTTGGAAGATTTGTTTCGTAGGAATCCTGCGTAGAACGCCAGTACATGGAGACGGTAGCGCTCTTCGTCGGACAGCTGACTCAGCAAGATCTGAAGCGATCCTCCTGTGGCCGCCGCGGATAGAACGCTATCGCTGGAATTGGACTGGAGTGCTTGGACAACCGAGCGAAGGAGCAAAGGTGAGCCACCTGCCGAGGCCGCAATCTGCGTCAGCTTTGCCCTCTCATCCGGGCGCAACTCCGGGGCAAACGCGTCCAAGTAGGCGAAGATGTCTTCCCGGGACATCGGACTAAGAGCCAGCACTGTTGTTGACCGCTGATCGCCCCAAGATTTTGTGTCCTTCATGCGTCGAGTCGTAATTACGAGCCGATGTCGTTTACTGAGCGCTGCAAGATGATGTTGAATGACCGGGCTGACATCCGTCCTGGCATCAAGGGCATCAATGACAATCAGTCCGCGATCGCCGGCACCCAGCTCTCTTTCTAGTGCCTGGAGTTGCAACCGTAAGTTGTGCGGTGGAGGGGAAACAGGAGAGAACCACCAGATGAAGTCCACATCATCACGGATTTGATGCGCGTATTCTCGTGCCAACACCGTCTTACCTGCGCCAGGTCCCCCGACGATCCAAGTGATGCCGGTATGTTGCGCGCACAGCCGCCGAAGGTGATCATCTCCTCCTATGATTGCTGTCCGCGGCGGCAAATCACCTCTGCTCTGGGCCCGCCCGGTGTCGTTGCTGCGGTTACTGGAAGCAGCGTTTAGAGCAGGCAAGAGCTTGTCGATAAGTTTGCCAACACGGTGGACGTCTCGCAGATAGAGCCACCGACGAGCCGCTAACCACGACGGCGCTCTACGGACATCCACCTCGCCCACTGCGACAAGGAGAAGTTCGCTCTGGGGGCGTCCTTCCAGCGCCACCTCAAGCTCTCGATGTACCGATGATGAGGACAAGGAAGCGGCCGACAAGAGCACGATCACCGCTGCAGCTGAACGTATGGCATGGTCGATCGCTAGCCGAATTGGCTCTCCTAGTCGGAGGTTTTCTTCGCCATGCCAAACTGAGAACCCTCGCTCTCCGAGTGCCGCAGCAAGGGCACGGGCGATGGCCGCGTCGTCATGGGCATGGGAGATGAAGACGTCCCATTCACGCACCCTGATCCCAAAAGCCGATCGAGCGCTTGTCGACTCATTCATTTTCGACTCCGTAATGTCTATTGAGGATGCCCATCTTCAGCGTGCTGACCTCGAATTGATCCAGCAGCTGCAGATCTCGCATCGCCTGCAATTCGCGGATCTGCCGTATGAGCTCGGGTGGGGGTTCAGGAACTGCCGACAGCGGAGAACTCGATATGTCGACCTCCGGTGCCTCTGTTCCAGCTGCCTGCTGCTGCCGTTCGAGTTGGCGCCTAATAAAGGTTTCGATGCCTCGGTACGGGTCAGTCTCCCGGCTGTCGGGCTTGGAGATGTCCAAGTGGTCCGCGTCCACGCTGGTTGTAATGCACCCCTCGATGCCGGGATTGGCACTTGTGGCCGTCACCACTGTGACCAGGCGCATGCCTCGCTTGATCCTGCGGCTCTCGGCATAGGCTGCTGTCTCGATGCCGAGCCTGCTCGCGTTTTGACGGTACCAGTCCCCGAGTTCCTTCAAATGTGGGCAGTTTGCCGTCAAGGCGAGTAGCGTCCGAGTTGGCCTGGACGCTTGTACTATTCTGGCGAAAGTCGCAAGATTTGAGCCCGCATGCGGTGTTGCAAGGAAAGCAACACCGCATGTCGATTCTGCGATCGGCGCCCATTCTGGGACCGCCATCTCCGACGAGTGGCGGAGTATTTGTTTTACGATG
This sequence comes from Paenarthrobacter sp. FR1, assembly GCF_051106045.1. Classification (NCBI taxonomy): domain Bacteria; kingdom Bacillati; phylum Actinomycetota; class Actinomycetes; order Micrococcales; family Micrococcaceae; genus Paenarthrobacter; species Paenarthrobacter sp. FR1. The sequence continues at coordinate 31,918 of NZ_JBPFSF010000011.1, forward strand.
AGTCCGCCAAGGCTGTGGCAAACGAAGACAGCCCCACGGGATCCAATGCCGTAGTGAAGCATAGTAGGGATCAGATTAGCTGCCCGGTCAGGCAATGCCATGCCCTCGCCTGCGGTTGTCCATTTGGTAGCGCCGGCAGGGTAGGTTAGTGCCCATACTGCGATGGCCGGTATGTCTTGGCTGAGCCATTCGAGCCATGATTCGGTGAGACCATCCTGCTTCCACGTTGTGATGCCATCGCCGTTCAGCCCGTGAACGAAGATAACGTCCAGCGTGGGCGTTGTCCCAGGTTCAGCTGATCCGATGCGGCGCAGAACGGTCTGATTGTTTCGCTGCACGTCATGCCCCATGAAGTTTTAGGTCCGACGCCCGAGAGTCCGTGGAGGTCAGCGCTGGCAAAGTGTCAGCCCCCTTAGGCCTTTTGTCGGCAGGATCAAGAGTTCTGCGAGCAAGAACCTCTCTTAAGATACATGCAGTTCGCAGCTCATCCGCGCGGCCTCTAGGACCGGAGAAACCCCCAACGTCGAGATCTCTTGTTGCTGAAGTCTGGCTAGCTTCTCGGAGAAAGACCTAAACAGCCCGAACGGCGGGTCGCGACAGGGTAACGGGGCGAGTTTAGTGCGGGGCCGTCGTCGGGATTGCAGCCTTTGAAAGGTCCGTCGCTTGAGAGGAGTTCGTTCATGTGGTGGTCGGCGTAGTCTCGCCACCGGACGCTCATGCCTGTGGTTCCGTCGAGGCGGAGGTACTCCCATGCGCGCCAGAGGGATTCAAAACGGCTGATTGCTTCGGCGTGTTTCCACCATTGGGGGCACCATGTGGTTCCGCCTTGGACGTTGATCTGGCGTCGGTAGGTGGTGGCGACTTGTCGCTGACGAAGGCGGCGACGTTCGGGTGGAACAGTTCAGGTGCTTCCGCGGACTCGTCGTTGGGGGAAGTGTCGTCCAGTTTCGGTTCGGCAGATCAGCCTGCTGACGCCGGACGGCAAGATGGTCTGGGAAAACGACGACCCGTCGACGCCGGCGTGGCGGCCGCCGTCACAGGTGGTTGGTTGGAAAGTCGCCTGCAGCTGCGAACCCCACCGGAAACACGTCATCATGGACCAGCTGTGGACCCGGGTCTGGGATCCCGCCGAAGAAGACCTCGCCCGCAGTCGCATCTACGCCACTTAGGTGAGCGACCGGGAAGACCTGGAGCCGCTGTTCCTGGAACAGTGACACTTCCACATCGCTCCTGACCTGCATCTCCGCACTCTTCATGAACAACTCAAGCAGATAGAGGCCCAGCTCGAGGTCCGATGGCCTCTCGTGGGACAAAATCGGCAGGGCCTTCGGCATCACCGGGCAACGGGCCCGAAGTCGCTGGGATACTTCCCGCGCTAGCCAGTCAGGGAACTAAAAGTCGCTGGAAAATTAAGGAAGGCGCGGAACATAGGTGTTCCGCGCCTTCCTTAATGCACACTCTCGTGCCAAATCAATCGCTTCCTCTGCCAACTGAGCTACGCCCCCGTGGTTGTGGAGGCGAGGGGAATCGAACCCCCGACCGAGCGAGTAGTGGACAATCCGGTCGTGAACCGGGAGAACTTATTTCTTTGTCCTTATATGAACAATTATACAGATCCGAGGGCTATATGTCCAATCGGTCGATAAACAGCCTCTGGCACGCTGCGCCGCGGACCTTTGGCTCTAGGTGACGGAGTTCCAGGCAGTGGGCTGAAGATGTATCTGATCGCAAGCTTCAATGGAACTGTGAAGCGAAATGGTGGTCGATGGGACCGGGCGTATGCCGGAGCTGAGCGCAGGTACACGCCAGCTAGGGAGCCATCAACCCGCCCCCTGTTCCTTGGTGTTGCTCCCTTCTAGAAGGTCCCTGGCTATCTCTCCAATGTGTCCGCTGGTACGGGCGACACGGCGGAGCAACTTCTTGATTGCCTCAGGTGCTCCCGCATTAAGCCCGCTCCAGGATGTCTGCACCGCTTCTTTATCGACTAGCCCAATCAGTTCATTCAGAACCGTCGGATCCAGGCTGTCGATCAAATCGAAGAATCGACCTACCTTTTCCAATTGGTTTTCCTTAACATCCTGGATGTCCTCAATCAATTGATTCCAGGATCCTCGCAGATACTGCTTTGCAGCACCAGGATCCGCCGCTGCTATTGCTTCGAGGTCTTCGCTGAGCGCACTCCATCCCCCGCCGACTTTGGGCGACTGCACACCGACACGGCGGCCATTCAGGATTCGTTCCGCCGCAATATCCGGGTACTGGGCGATCAACTCCTCCGGGAAGGTCTGGATCCGTTCCTCGTTGCGGTCAAGGAATTGCCGTACGATCACTTTCCCGCGGGAACCATCAGTGAGGTACTGGAGAACATGGGATAGTCGCGTAAGGCTGCCGTTTGTAGTCTGCGCTTCTTCCGCGGCGACCCTGTCAAGCCAGTCTGTTGGTATGGCCTCGGCAATCTGGTCGGTGATCTCAACAGACAACACCGCCAGCCAGGCGAAGAGCAGGTCAAGGTTTTCAAGCTCGTACAGCTCCCTTCTGTCCAATGTGCCTACCGCCGACAACCAGTTCACCGAGTGCATTACCGACAGGGTCTCGGATGCCAGCTGCCGAAGCTCACTCTCATGCTCGTCGAAGAACGCCGTATAGTCTTCGTCCGAGCCTGCTTCTTCACCCTCGGAAGTGACCTCGTCGTGCAGTTCTACTTCCTGATGCTCGGCACCTCGCGAAGGGGAAAGATCAGCAACGATGAAGTGCATGGGACCGAAGAACCAAGCGGAAAAGCCCTCCGCGGCCGCGACCAAGTCCTTCTCAAAGGAAGCAACCAGACTGGCTGAACAGGCCCTAAAGGCTGCCACTGCAGTAGACGGGACAAACTCCACCAACCGGTTGATCAGGTTATAGATCTCGAAAGGCTGTGACCCCTCTTGGGTATCAGAGAGCCAGGCACATAAGGCGCCCTCATCAATCCCGGATTGGAGCTCGTCACGCCACGCCTCTAGTCCGTGTTCCGGTTCCGGAGACAATTCACGGACTACATCGGCCCAGCTGGCTGCGCTGCGCCGCGTGCCGTGGACTGAGAGTCGATGTCCTAGCATTTGCGCCGATACGCTTTGGCCGATCTGGGCATGGAGTCCCTCATGCCGGGACCGCAGTCCGCTAAGCACCCAGTGAAAGCCAAAGGCCTCGTCAGCTGTGATGGTGGGCAGCCATTGAGTGATCTTCTCTGCGATACGCGCAGCCTGCAGTTCGTTGAATGCGTGGATGAAGTTCACGTCCCACAGCAGGTAGAGTGCCGTGCCGCGCTCATGCCCGGGCGACGCCTTCAGGCATTGGTCCACGAGGGCATCGATCACGACGACATCCAAAAAAGAGTCTCGCAGCCTGTGCCGGTAGGTTTCGGAGTTATCGAATGTCCGCAGCAGCCACAGTTTGCCGCGCACGGATAATTCAGGGTCCAGCAGGCAGCGCCGTACAAATGCCATGACCAGAGTGCCGATGTTGTGTTCGGTTCTGCGACCAAGTTCCCGCAGCGCCTGATCGGCAACCCGGATATGGGAGGCGCGCATCCGACCATTATTGCTGGTGACCAGGCGTTCTGCCCTGAGTAGACGGATCCCATCCTCAAATTCCCGTTTCCTGAAGCCGGCCTCATCTGAGAACAGATCAGGGGCGGCCAGATGAGCCCACTCCTGCAGATTCTCCTCCGCGATGCCGGCGTCTTGGGTCGTCATTTGAGCGATGCAAATCAAGGAAAAAACGACGGCCGCATGGTTGTTGTCCACTGCCTTGTCCAAAGCGGTGGAAATTCTCCGGTCCCCTCCCGACGCTGCATACATGAACGCCCATGGCTCCGTCGTGCTTTCGTTGGCCATTTCCAGACGCTTAAGGGGAGCTTCCAGGAAACGGGATTTACCTACACGGTTGTCGAGCGAAGACAGCAATGGCCCGATTTCATCGATGTTCACCTTGCAGTACTCGAAAATTACCCGCTGCGCTTGTGAAGCGAGAACCATCTCGTCGTTTCGCGTCTCCAAGCGTTCTGTTGATACCAACAGCACGGCATGGCCGGCATCAACGCATGCCTCAAAATCCGCCACGATTCCGGGGTCAATGGCCTGGGCGTCATCAACTACAGCCAGCACCGGTCCACGGATCCGGCCAAAGTCAGCCAGATCCCTTCGACTCACCACGCCAGGTCTGGCCAGCTGGACTACCGCCCAGCCCAGCTGGTTCAGGCGCCGGGCAGCGTGGAAGGCTGTTATGGACTTCCCCGACCCACTCGGCCCCGACACTGTGGCAAATTGCACGGACTTCAACCGATCAGCGAGCCTGGACGCCTGAGGTAGCTCAGGGCACGCCTTAACATCCGTAGGACGAAGGCGCTCTCCCCTAAGAGCGGCGCTGAAATCGCGCTGCTGCCGGAAAGTCACGTATCGCCACCCTGGCAGCCCTTCACTCGGCTCGAGTTGAAGGATGAGGGCGGCCAACACCTGATCTGCGGTTCCGGGAACAGCCCCCTCTCCCCTAGCCGAAGGCCCGACCTTGACTACCAAGGAGCTGCTCTCCAGAGGATCCAGAAGCTTCTCTACAACCACATCGTCGGATCCGCTGTAACCGATGACCACCAGCGAATGGGGCCTAACTGCCAGTGCAGCCAACTTCTGAAGCACCTTGTCCGGCACCAAGCCGGCTTCATCGGGAAGCGTCCACGAGCTATTGGGCATAGCAACATCACCGTGTGGCTTGAAAAGGCTTCCCTCCGGTAGCTGGACACCGAACATCTCCTCATAGGCGCGCTCCAGGCACGAGTCCCAGTTGTAGGAGATGACCACTTCAACGCGTCCTAAGTGGACGAGCCGGGCTATATCCCGGTGGGCCGCGGACGGTGTCCGGTCGCTATCGAGCTGCACAAAAGCGTTCTGGAAGTTGCTTCGGGCTCCGCTATGGTCTCGGATCAGTTGCCAGCCGAAGTTCTTGTCGCCTGCTTGTGACAGGATTTCCTTCGTCGGCCCTGATAGGCCAGTTCGTGCCTGTAGGTCATGCAGAGCCTCCGGATCTGCATCAATGGCTTGCCAAATCAACGGAGAAAGCTCGGCGGTCATGGGATAGCCATAGGCCGAGAGTCCGGCGCCTACGACCACTACTGCGTCATATGCCTGTATGGCACGCACGGCCATGCCGAGCTGCTGATCAGTGAAGGTATTCGTCACGGCTAGTCCTCATATTGGCGGCTGATGAAACCGGACATACCCGGAACTGTGAATCGCACAGCTCCGTGATCGGGGGCGTAGATCAGGCCCTTGGCGATGAGGTTTGCCCTGGCGACGGTCAGTTGGCTAGCGGCTCTTTTCAGTCGCGCGGCCACAGTCGCTGTCGAGGATGCTTCGTCGTTGTCTTCAGCCATGGCTCGTAGATACTGGCGCTCAGCAGGAGTGGCCCGCTGCCAACGAGCTATGAAGAAGCCCGCGTCCAGTTGCTCTGTGCCAATTTCGATGGCCAGCCTTGCGTCATCGAGGTTGACTCTCTTGCTGGAGGCCACGTCCCAAGCGGCCTTGCCGTAGGCCTGCAGGAAGAAGGGATATCCTTCCGCCGCTGCGACGAGCGCCCGAAGGGCATCGGAATCCAGGTGCGCCCCCAGCTTGTTCATGGGTAGGCCGATCGCGTCGGCTGCCGAGGCGTGGTCGAGCGCGCCGATTACACGGTAGTCAAAAAGCCGTTCTGAGTAGGATCTGGTGGCGCTTAGTTTCCCTGGCAGATTAGGCAGCCCTGCACCGATAATGAAGAAGGGCCAGCTTTTCTGTCCTGCCAGGTGTTGCACAGAAATCAGGGCACCGAGCAGTTCGTCGTCAAGGTCCTGCATTTCGTCAATGAACATCCCAAAGCCGGCCTTGTTCTTGGCCATCGCCATTGCGATGTCTTCCACGAGCTCTTCAAGGTCGATGTCGAGGTTCCCCGAATCCGCTCTACCTGGAGTCGTTCCCAGGGTTGCCGTGACCCCAGTGAATCCGAGCGTCACGCTGAACGATCCGATGCTGCCTAAGACATCTTTCACCGAGCTCCATGCCGACTTGGCCCGAAGCCGTCTCGCGCCGGCCTCGATGGCCCGCGCAAGCTTTTGCCTCGTTGCCTTTCGACCTTCGGGGGATGGCTGGGCCTCGATCTGGACCACGAACCACTCATGCCGCTCAGCTTGGGCCGCGAAGTTGTTCAGCAGAACCGTCTTGCCTACCCCGCGAAGTCCCGAGAGCAAAATGCCTCGTTCCGAAGCTTGGCGCTTCGTTCGCACAATCAGTCGGTCGAACGCGTCTATTTCAGCCTGGCGACCCTCTAGGGCCGGCGGCTTAAGCCCAGAACCAGGGGAAAAGGGGTTCAGATCGGAATCCATGGTGACAGTCTATAGAAAAATATGAGGCCATATAAGAGATTACTTATATGGCCTCATACATTTTTATGGTTGGGGTGTCGGGAGGCTAAGGCACCTGTACTGTGTCGATGTGGACACGACGACTCCCCGGCACAGGTTAAAGCGGACCTGGGTGCTGGCATTGATTCTTCTCGGAGCGGTTGTCACCGCCCTCGCCTTCTTTCGGGCTGGTTCTCCTGGACCTCGGATGATAGTTGGCCCGTCTGGCAATCCATCTTCACCAACTTCGGCGTCGGAATCCTTTCGGCGGCCGCCCTGCTGCTGTGCGAACCGCTGCTGAGGAAAGTCGTGACCGACACTGTGTCGCACGCCGCAGCTGGCGTCAGGGATGAACTGCGAGGGGAGGTGGAGTCCCAAATTGACGATCGTTTGGCGCCCCTGTCGGAGCGGATCGATTCACTTTACGAGACGAGGTTCGCCAATCAGAGCAAGGCGCTCGATAACCTCGCTCAGGATTTCACTTACGAACGGGTGAAGCGCGCCTTTGAAGAAGCCGCGCGCGTTGGAGCGCTTTTCGGGAACAAGCTGGAAGTTCAGGCGGACGAAGAACCAGGAAAGCTTCGTATTGGCCTGCGCTGGGGTCCGCCTTACACCTCGGGGATGTCCCACGACCGGCAGATTCGCCGCACCGCTGCAGACTCCCAAATGCATCTGACCGGAACGCCGGGTAATCCGCAATTAAGCGTAGCCATCGTCTGGGAGCCCGGGGAGGAGTTCTACGATGCCGTGGAACGTCTTACTGACAGGTTGACCCAGAACCGGGGACGCCCACTTGGGGAAAGGATCGACTGGACAACGATCCGCATCCGATTCGAAAAAGGTATCCAGGCCGCGGTGGCTGCAAGCAACAAGTCTCCCGGGCGGCACCAGTTTGAGGGGATGCTCATTGAAACGATAGGACCTGACGACTCCCTTTGGTACCTGACGACGGAGGGGATATATCGCCCGACGCACGATTGGCACCTTTCAAGAACCGCAGTCACAGGCCTCACGGATGGTTCGAGACGGATACGCGCCGGAGATCAGGTCGACAAACCGGAGTGGGCTGCCTCGGATGAGTGGGCCTACATCGTAAATGCCGCCAGAAGACACTTCAGCCGCCCTGCGGCCGCAAATGTTTTTGACTCCTCGTACGTGGGCAGATCCAGTAACTTCTAACACTTCCCTGCGCCGGAATTGGCGAAGCCCCAGTCAAATAGCGGTTGACCGAAGCTTCGGTCGCATTATGCCCACCCAAAGCTTGAGGTTGGCTGTGAGAAAACTTGACCACATGAGACCCACGCGGTGAGAGGCCGCACCATTCGAGCCCCACCAGAGTGGATGGGCTTTAGCACTGTGCGCTCTTGTGCCGTCTCGTGGAACCGGATCAGCCATTCAGGGTGGCGGTGAAGGCTGTGAATCCGTCGTCGGTGGAAGGCTCTGTCTTGGGTCGGGGGTCCTTGTGTGCGGGGATGCATGCTGATAGACCCCAGTTGCTCTTGGTGATCCGGGCGATGGCGGGCCACAGGATCCGTTCGTGCCAGGATGCGGGGGCGTCGTTCGGGGTCTTGTGGCCGTAGTAGGCTGCGCGCCAGGCGGTCCATACGCCGGTGAGTTCTTCCACGACCGGGCCGTGGCGGTACCAGCAGCCTGGGATCCTGGAATCGGCGGTCACTCCGTGGCGGCTGTTGTACCAGTCAACCCATTGACGCAGTTCCGTGAGGAGAGCGACCCTACCGGGGCCGTCCAGCTCCTTCCAGTTCCAGGGCGCAGGCTTCTCGGCGGGCGGCTTCCGCAGAAGATCCCCGACCAGACCGACCAACCCGTCAACGTCTGCCCGGAGCTGGCCCAGCTGGCCGTCATGGTCCAGCACCAGTTCCTCGACCGAGGGCAAAACGCCGTCAGCATCAACGCCAGCCGGTGCTATGCCGGGTGCCCCTGCCTCGCTGCCTGCACCAGTGTTTTCCGGTGCAGGCTCCTCGTCCGGCAACGGGATGTCGGCGTAGGGGTCTTCGCTCATGCGGTGATCCGGCGGGTCATGGCTTCGGCGGCCTGCTTGTCCTTTTTGATCTGTTCAATGTCGTCCCGTTCCCAGTACGGGGTCAGTTCCACGACGGCCGGGCGGACGTTGGTGTAGTGCATGAAGGCTTTGCCCTGGAGAAGTTGTTGGATTTCGTGGGCACGTATCACTGGGCGTTCCTCTTCACTGGTGGTCTTCGAGGATCCACCTTTACCTTGTGAGGTGGAGATGCGCTTGCGGTGGGTGGTGCCGGCGGCTTTCGCCACGGTTTCGAGTTCGGACATTTCTTCCAGCCCAGGAAGGAACAGGCGAAGGGACGAGGTGCCGCGGATTGCCTTGGCCCCGTCGTCTCCCCAACGGGCGCGGTTCTGGGCGAATGACTGGCTGAACCCGATGATGCGGATACCGCGGCCGCCGGAGTCCGAGAGGGCACCGGCCATTTTGGGGAAGGCTGCGACGTTGGGTGCTTCATCCAGAACCATCGTGAACACCGGCCACAGGCGACCGCCGGCGCGGGTCTGGGAGATCTTCTGTGCTTTACGGAAGACGTGGTCCGCGAACATCGTCACCAATGGAGCGACCGGGGAATCTTCCCCGTCCGTGAGAAGGTACAGCGTATTTGCCCCCGTCAGGAAGTCGTCCACATTGAAGCCCTGGCCTTCGCCAGGGGTGAGGAACTTCAGGGCCTTCGGCGAGGACAGAGGCTCCAGCAACCCAGCAAGGGTCTCCTGGATGGAGTCCACCGTTTCGCCTGCACGGGAGGAAGTCAGCGCTTGCAGGCGTTCAGCGAACGCCGCAGGTGCCCCATGTTCGCGGAGGATTTCCAGAGGTTCGGGATCTGCGAAGTTGTTGGACCAGCGCACAACGTCCTCAATCGTTCCACCATCGAGCGCCGCGGCGTGCAGAAACCGGCCCAGGATCGCTGCGGCCTTGGAGTTGAACCAGTCCCCGTTCTTCACGTTCCCCATCGGCTGGGCACCGGCCCAGGCTTTGCCACGGGCAAGGGCTTCGTCCGGGTCCTCGCATCCTGCGACGGGGCTCCAGCTGATCGTGTCATGCCAACCGGAAATGTCCTGCAGATCAAAGACCTGCGCGCGGCCGCGCCGCTTGCGCGACACTGCTGTGTACATCAGCAGGTCGTTTTTCGTGGACGTCGCCAGCACCGGGCCCGGCGCATCCAACACGATTCCCACCGCAATATAGAGGGTCTTTCCTGAGCGCTGCGGCGCGTAGACCCACATGGAATCTTCATGCTGGACGTAGAGGACTTTGCCGTCGAGTTTGAACGCAGGGACAATGATGTCCGCTTCGGCCGCGTCTTCGGGCAGGTGAAGTGACTGCCGGGCTTTGGCCAAGGCTGATTTCTTGCCCATCCGGGGCTCGAGGTCCTTGTACCGGGGCAGGCCGTCGTCCGTCGGCTTGCTGCCCCCCAGCACGATGGTCACGAACGCAATGCCGAGGAAAGCAAGAACCGCGAGCACGATCAGGATGTATGTTGCCGCTTGCGGCCAGGCGAAGGTGCCCTCCTTGAACCGGGCCACCAGCTGGGAAAGGTTTGTCCAGGGCATTCCCGTCGGTGTCAGGAGCTCACCGAAGAATGCGGAGACCCAAGCGAGGCCCGCTAAGACGACGACGGATCCGGCAAGGCCCAGCTTCAGAAGTGTGTCTGTCGAGGTTTGCTTGCTCATGCCGGGAGAACCTCCATGGCTTCGTCGGTGCTGATTTCCTCGGTGAACGCGATCGTGGAGGTGGACTTCATGGCACCGTCCGTGTCGGTCAGCTCCACCTCCAACGGGCTGCGGACGTGGATGGCCTCGAAAGGATCGAACTGGTCGATTTTGAACAGGCACGTTCCCTTGACCAGCTTCGTGATCACGTCGGCCGTCCCGGCCGGGAGGGTGAACATCTCTTCGCAGGCCAGCGCATCGGCGCTCTTTTGCTGCTTGTACAGCAGGACCGTGCCGCATTCCTTGAGCATGGAAATCGCCGGACTGTCCGCCGGGATATCGGAGATGTGGTGGAACGCGAACTGGCACGACAGGGACAGGGCACGGGAGAGTTTGGTGTTGCGGCGGGTCACCGTGGCCACCGAGCCCTGCACGGTGTGCCAGGCCTCTTCAATCAGCAACACCGTCGGGACCGCTTCTTCCTGCCGGTAGAGGGTGTTCGCCAGCCAGGTGTTGATGATCGTCATGACGATCGGCAGCGCCGGGCCGTCCTCCGGGAGCAGAGACACATCAAAGACCGTCAGGCCGGCGTTGAGCTGGATGTCGGAGCTGGTCTCCCCGTCGATCAGACCGGCCAGGTCGTCCTCGATCATGCGTTCGAGCTCAAAGGCAGGGTCCTGGCCCCATTCGCGCAGCTCTTCCACGGTCAGGTCAGTGGCTTTCGCGGCGGCTTCGTTGGGCTCGTAGAGGGCTTTGAGGACGTGCCCGATGTGCGCGACTTCCCCGGCCTTCTTCGCATCCGTCAACGCCTGCCGGTGCGCCATGCGGACTGCTTTGCCTTCCTTGGGTGTCATCGGCCGGCGGAGGGCTTCTTCCATGACGGCACGGACCAGCATGGACTGGCCGGCCGGGGTGCTGAGCGATTCTGCACTGTCGTGGTTTTCCTCGTTCAACCGGGCCGCGATACGGGGGTCCAGGATGTTGATCCGGGATCCACCGCCACCGATGCTGAACCGGACCGGGGCCACGTCGAGCTTGCGTGCCAGCGGCGTGTACTCTCCCCCGCCGACGTCCTTCTGGTACTTCTTATCGATCACGACCACGCGGCGGCCGAGGATCAGCTGACGGAGCACGCCCCAGGTCTTCATGGCCGAGGATTTCCCCTGCCCAAGGTCACCGATGTAGCAGACGTTCGGGGATTCCAGGGTGTCACCGTAGGCGGTGAACGGGTCATGGACGATCATCCACCCCGAACCAGCATCAACCCCGAACACCAGGCCACGGTGCGAGGTCGGCGGGGAGGCAATCGCCATATGCGAGAACTCCATCTGCCGGGTCGAAGACGGCACACCCGGTGCTGCAGGATCGTAGAACCCCAGCTTTGAGGCGAAAGCCCACTTACGTTCGTGGTGCCAGCGTGTCTCGGCGGTCGCTTGGGTTTCGATCAGCTCACGGTCCCTGGCTTCCTTCTTCTCCGCCTTCTTCACCGCCCGCTTGCTCACCGGTTTGTTCAATGGCTTGTTGCGCCGCAAACCCTCGGCGGCGGCGCCAGCTGCAGTTGCTTCGAGTTCCAGCTGCCCGTCACGGGCCTGGGCCCGGAGTGTCCGCTTGGATTTGCTGGCCACAGCGCATGGCAGGGTCAAACGCTTGACATCGTTCGTGGTGCTCATCGGATTCCCCTCGTGAACGGCATGGTGGTGATCAGGGCGAGGTCGTTGCGGTGGTCCAGCCAGTCAATGAACTCGATACCGGCATCGGAGGCAGCGGCCTCAACAATGTCGGTGGTGGACAGGATCTCGTTCGCGTCCTCCACGGCGAAGGAGATATACAGCCCGTAGGCGGCGCCGTGGTGGCCGGAGCCTGGCTTCAGATCCAGGAGGCGTTGGTGGGAGGCCCCCATCAGCACCTCTTCGGTGCCGTCGGTGACGACACCGGACTTGGCGACCTTGTTTCCGGTGGCCCTGTCCATCGCGGCGTCTGTCCGGGCCTTGGAGCGTGCGCTGCGTGCGTCTTCAAGTTCCATCACCATGGACACCGAGTGCACGACCGCGGGCTGGATGCCGCTAATGATCGCTTCCAAGGCCTCGACCGGGATGGGTGCGGGACTGAATGCAGGGGCCGGCACGTAGCCGGTGCGGATGTGCCAGTGATCATTCACTACCACCGAGATGGGAGACGATGCGCCGTCAAGGTGCTGCCAGCAGTCCATCAGGTTGGCACCGTCGTAGTCGTCAATGTCGAAGTCCGGGTCCTGCAGGTGGCGCAGCAGCGCGGCCATGGCCTGGGGGCCAAGGGGACGGGAGTTGGTGATCGAACCCATCATGGACGCCTGGGCCATGGCTGAGCGGATTTCCTGATAGATGGCCTGACCGATGGCTTCGTCCCCTGCCCCGTACGCTTCCGCGCGCCGGTACAGTGCCGGGGAGCCGGGGATCCGGAACGTCTCGTAGGTACGGTGCTGTTCGGAGCGTGAGCGGGTCGTCTCGCACAGCTCGCCGTAGGACTCCAAGAGGATCCGTGGAACATTCTGTGCGACGCGTTTTTTGACCCACAGCAGGTGGTCGGCCGAGTCCATCGGCACGGCGCGGGCGAGGGTCTGGATATGGGTGACCAGGGACTGTCGGCGGGCCAACCGGGCGAGGTACTGGCCACGGGCGACGTGTCCTGATTCTTTCCGGTATTCCTCCTGGATGCCCGAGGAAGAACCCATGACTTCCATCGTGGCCGTGTAGTAGGACTTCTTGACCTTGCCCTGATGCCGGAAGATGACCAGCGGCCCTTCCGGGGTGTCGATGGCGAAGTGGCGGACGGTGCCCACCATGAGCGGTGCGTTGTCCTTATGCCGGACAGGGACTTCGATCATGCCGTTCGCGTCGGCGCGATCACTGTCCTTTTTCCCGGCCTTGATCATCCCTGTCTGCGGGCGGTCCTTCACCGGGACGTAGATCAGGGACTTGTTCTTGGCGCGGACCTTCTTGTGGCGGACCTCCACGAAAATGGCACCCAAGGAGCGGTGGCCGGAGAGCTTGTTGGGCGTGGTCAGGATGACTCCTGCCAGAACCAACACCGCGGCGAGGATCAGGGCAACGATCTGGCTGCCGCCGGCCAAGATGATTATCAGTGCGGCACCGATGGAAACGGACAAGCCGATCCATTCCGGTGCTGTCCGGTTTCCCCCGAACAGGCCACGGCTCTGGACCTCGCCGCCGACAACAACCATTCTTCCCATGACTACCTACTCCTTGCCTGTACTTCTCTTACCGGCCACTGATGTGGTCGGTATCCGGTGCCATCGAACGGGCGGAACGCTGCCCGCGCATGGAGGCCTGACGTGCCGCTTCCCGGCCCGCCAGCAGGAACGCCGTCGCGCCACCGGCTGCAACCTTCACCGATCCCCGGCCCACTGCCCCGGCACCGGTTTTCAACGCTTGGCTTGCCTTCGCCCCGCCGGTCCCGGCGCGGTCTGCTTTCTGCAGCTCCCCGATCATGCGGGTTTCCGGCTGCCCCTGGGCCTGACTGCCTTGACGGTCTTGGCCCGAGGAAGAAGTACCCTGCTCGTTGGGAACCCTGGAGGCTGCACTGCGGCGTCCGGAGATGCCGGAGCCGTTCGATCCAAGTCCGGAACCGCCCTGGCCCTCTGATTGTGGTGTCATCGAAGATGGGCCCTTCGTGGCCGCCGCGCCGCCATAAGGACCTCCGCCACGGTTTGCTCCGGACTGGACTTGGGCAGTCCGTTTCTGCCTGATTGCCGAGGAGATCGCCGCGCCTGCTCCGGCGACCATTGCTGGCCCGGCGATGGACTGGCGGCCCTCACCAAGGCTGGTCGAGGACGATGGCATGATCGGGACGAACTTGTAGAGCATCGGCAGGGCGAAGGCCAGAACGCACATCGCGGCCGCGGCCAGGAACACCGATGTGGCGTTCACCATGCCGTCGTCCACACCCTCACCACTAAAGGCTGGTCGGGTGGAAATATAGCTGAACACGGCACCCATGATCAGCAGCAGCAACGGTTTCGAGAAGGAAATGCCGAGCCACAATGAGGCGATCTTGCCTACTCGTTGGCGGTATTTCGGGTGGATCAATAAGCCGATCATGATCGCGATACCCAACCCGAGCAGATACAGGGCCAAAGGTTGTAGCGCGAGCAACCCGAGCATGGCCCAGGCTGAGATGAACAATAGACCGAACAGCAAGACGGCCGCCAGGGGTCCGAATGCGCCGCTGGACTCATAGGAGGCGAATCGGGAGATAGCGACACCGAAATCCGTGACCCTACTTGAGGTCCAGAACGTGATCCCTTCAGTGATGCCGCTCATCCATCCGTTGATCACGTAGCCGATCGGAGGACCGAACAGCACCAGGATCATGGATAGAGGTCCGTACCAGAACAGCGAGTCCCTGACGGATTCCATGTCGATCTCTTCGTTCGAGACGTCTTTCCAGAGCTTGAGATACATCAAAACCATGACGATGATGCCGATTCCGGAAAACAATGCCCACGTTGCGCGGAAACCGTCGTCTACCACAAATTCGGAGACCTTCAACAGGTTGTTCAGTACCTCGTTGGTGGACTTCACGCCCTCGGCCTTAACCGTGTTTGCGAAGTCCTCGAAGCCATTTTTCGCGTTCGCGATGAACGCCACGGTATCGACCGTGCCCAGGACGACCTGACCGCCCGGCATCGCCGAGATGGCCGTCCGCATCACCACGCCAGCAATGGGAGCGAATTCACTAAACGCGGCCCCTTGGGCGCACCACGCTGTGGCTGAGGCCGGCGCACCAGCTCCGGACAGCGCCGCGCAGAACGGGACCGTGTTACTGCCGTCGTAGTCGAGGGATTTCTCGGGCGTAGTCAGGAAGGTACCGAACGCTTTGGCCGCAACGTTTTCACAGTTGCTGCCACCCATGGCTCCGAAAAACCAAGGATCGGCGCAAGCTGACTTGCCCAGTTCCTGGTTTAGCCGGTCTTTAATCTTTATTCGCTGGTCCTCCGGCAGCCCTGCGAGACGTTTGAGCTGGTCTGCGTTCAACTTCTCAGACTTGCTTACTTCGTCCGCTGCCTGTGCTGGCCCGGCGGAGACGACATCGAAGCTCAGGAACAACGCCAGGAAGACGGCGACCATGCGGATCGTCCTGCTAACGCTTAGCGTTTGCATACTCAACCCACCCCTCACGGCTGATGTCCTTGAAGAAGGCGTTGACCAGATCGTCCCGCAGAACCGGAGTGGGTTCGTCCTCCATATTGGTGCCCACGCTCATCGGGCCGGCGTCCTTGACTCGACCGCCGAAATCCTGACCCTTGGCCACAATCGCAGCATCGGAAATCTTCCAGTCACCATCCCACACCAGCTCAAACGTGACAGTCTGGAAGACACCGTTCGCAGCCTTGTTGACTCTGGCGGAAACGGCTCCAGTGAACACCTGCACAACGGCTTTTTTCTGCTCGTCGCAGCTGGCAACCCGGTACAACCCACCAGCAGCCACATCAGTGCGCGAGTACCACCCACCTTCAAAAGACCCAGGAACCGGACTCTTCGCTGCGGCGAGGACGTTGTTCGAAGAGGTCATCCTCTCGAACCAAGGACCCGACTTGGCTACCTCAGTGAGGGTCTTCTTTTGCTGTGCCCACGTATCAAGTTTCAGGTCTTTGATGAGGTGGGTGTAGTTGGCGGCGGCCTGGGCGGCTGAGTCACAGCTGCCGCTGTAGCCGGTGATGGTTTTACCGTCGCTGGCGGTTTTGGTCCCACCTTCACCGATTTTGATTCCGGAGACGGGGAACCCGAACTTTCCGGAGGCCTGAAGTGCCCCGGGGTCATCCTGCTTGGCCGCTGGTGCCGGCGGGTTCAAAAGTACGACCGCAACAGCGATGACCAGAATCACCGCCCCCAATGCTGTGAGGAGTTTCCAGTGCTTCCGCATAGGTTAGGCCCCTGCTGCCGTGGCGAGTGCCAGGATGCCGCCGATGATGACGCTTGCTCCGGCTGCGGCACCGAAGGCGATGCCGGTCTTCTTGGCCCCTGATGCGCCTTCTTCGATGTCGTCGGAGTGGCCGCGGTTGCGGGCGACGCCCCACTTCATGAGGTTCCAGAGGAAGGCGCCTGCGAGGAGAACCAGTACGAGAGCCCAGAGGGCACCGAGGATCATCTGGACAGCTCCGGTGAACTTCACACCGAGGACGTCGATGCTGGGCGTCACGCCGTCCAAGGGATTGTCTATGGTGGGTACGGCGCTGCGGATGATGATTTCGTTGCGGATCGTGGTGAACATGATTATTAGGCTCCTTAGAGGTTGATGGTTTTGGTGGAGGTGGCACGGTCGATGGCCAAGAGGCCTTCAGCGATTTCCGCTGATGCGCGTTCGAAGGCGCGGCGGGCCGGGTCGCCGACGAGCTGCCAGTCGATGATCGAGCCGGTATCCAACGCCCCGTCATACGGGATGTCGATCAGGACCCGTACCGCGGAGGCCAGGTTCTCGCGAAGCTCCGCCTGCTCGGCTGCGGAGACTTTCGCCCCGCCGCCCTGGGTGACCAGGACGACGGCGTTGGCCACCAGGTCTTTGTAGTGCGGGTTGCCGGTGCGCTCGGACATGGATTCGAGCTGTTCGATCATCCGCAAAGCGGAGACCACGGCGTTGCGCTTGAGCGTCGTGGGAATCACCAGCTGGTCGGTGACCTCGATCGAGGCGAGCCAGTTCGCTGAGCGGGTGTTGTTGCCGGTGTCCACGATGATGGTGTCGTAGAAACGGCTCACCACCGTGTGGATGCGGTTGAACTCGTCGGCACCAATGGACTTCATCCGGTCCGCATCTTCGTCGGCGACCAGGACGGAGAACTGGTTGTTGCCCTGGTGACGGGTGTAGTAGGACAGCTCGCCCTTGCGGGCGGTGACGGTCTCGAAGGACTCCAGCACGTTCAACAGGTCCCAGACAGTGCGGGTGGAGTCGTTCGCGTTGGTCCGGACGCCGGCGGTGCCCATCATTTCGTTGTTGTCCCACACCAGCGTCTGCTGGCCGGAGTGGATCCCGAACGTGGAGCCCAGACCGACGCTGCACATCGTTTTGCCGACCCCACCCAAAGGCTGGGCGACCATGATCTGCATCGGGCGGGAGTACACGCGCTGGATCGCGGACAAATCGGCCCGGCGTGCCAGCTCGGCCGCGCCTACCTTGGGCCTGATCAGACCGAAACTGACCGCCCGCAGGAACGCCTGCCAGCCGGTGGCCGGCGGCAGCTGGTCGTTCACGTTCTCCTTCCGCAGCACAGCTGCGCTGCGGCGGCCGCTGACCAACGGTGCTTCCCGGTGATCCACCGTCGCAGGCTTCACTTCAGCAGAAGCAGGCTCGGCATCCGGTACAGCGTGGATGATCGTCGCCGGATCCGCGGTCGGGGTTTCGGGCTCTGGATCGGTCAGGCTGATGGGTGCGCGGCTCTTCCGTTCGCTCCCCTGCCAGTTTGTGCTCATCGGATGGTTCCTCTCGCTCGTTTCAGGTTTGGTCTGTGGGTTCATGACGTTGGGTCTTGCGGGGATATGGCGGTGATCAGCCAGGGCTGTTGCTGCCCGGATCGGTGCAGGAGCATCGTCCAGTTGCCCGCGTCGGTAGCGAACGTCGCGGTGACGGTCATCGGGTTACCGGCATCCCTGCTGATCGCTGGGCCGTCCGTGATCTTCCGGATCGGGACCCGGGCCGGGTCGATGTACTTGGCGTCCTCCGCGTACTCCGGTGCCAGGTACGGGGCCAGATCAGTGAACCAGGTTGTTTCGGAGACGTCGGGACGAGCAAATAGGCCCATGACCTTGGCCGCGGTGTCCTTGACCGACTTCTCCGCCGCCGCATCCCACGTCACTTCCGGGATTCCGTAGTGTTCGTCCGCACCGTGATCGTGGCCGTCCCCGGCGTGATGGCTCTCCTGGCCGGTGTTTACCGTGGGAGTCGAACCGGCCGCCGGTTCAGTGCCGGTGTTGCCGGCGCAGGCGCTCAGGGAGAATGCGGCGGCGGCCAGGACGGCTGTCAGTGCAGGGTGCTGGCGCATCAGAGAATTCCTTTCTCTTTCAGGATCGGAGTCGGGTCAATGGTCGGATTGATCGGGACCATCGGATTGGGAAGGGCGCCGGCGAAAAACTCCATGTGCAGGTGGCGGCCGGTGACATTACCCGTCGCACCCTCCGTGCCAAGCGGGGTTCCGGCGGCCACGGTGTCACCTTCCTTGACCTTCACCGACCCTGCTTCCATGTGGTACATGCCGATCGTGAGCTTCCCGTCCACGGTCTGGCCGGTCACTCCGGTGCCGAACAGCCCATCGAGGTTGCGGAGCTTGACGATCTTCATATCCGTCAATGCCACGATCGTTCCCGGCCCTCCGGGATGAACGAAGTCGATGCCGTAGTGGAAGTTGGCCAGCACTCCCCCGGCCGTGCCGGGAGGTGCAGGACGGGGACCGTAGCCGCTGCTGTTGATCGCCCCTTCCATGGGAGCGACCCACTTACCGGCCAAGTCCCCCACGACCTGGTTGCCATCAGCCGGGCACACGCCGGACGGGTCCACCGCTGCTGCCGATTCCCCGCCCAAGGTTTTGAAGACCTCTGTGGCCTGTGCCCGGAACTTCGTGTAGTAGTTCGGGTCCGCGTTCCGCTGTGTCCGGTGGATGGCGATGGTCGGTTCGAGGGTTTCCCAGCCCTCCACTTTCTGGAGGGCTTTGAAGAAGTTCGTCGCCGAAATGGTGGGGTCCATCCGGTCCGCGTACGATCCCCACGCGCCATTGGCACGCTGCTGGAACAGCCCACGCGAATCAGGCCCGGCCCCGTCGCCGTAGTCGATGACACGCAGCGTGGACTCACCAATCGCGGCCTGGATCCCGATCAGCTGCGCAGCGACCGGCAACTTCAGGGACTTCGCCGCATTCATGATCGCCCGGGCGTTCTTCATCTGCTCGGCATCAAACCCGGTCACTCCCCCGGCCTGGGCAGGGCCGGCGGCTACGCTGGCGGGTGCAGCACACGATGAGGCCGCCTGCGCCGGATCACTGTCATCTAAGACAACAGTGACTAGCCCTAAGGTCAGCAGTGCAACGAGCGAAGCGCCGGTAATGACTTTACGGGCTGTCATCGCTTCATCACCGAACCGTGCCTGCGGCAGCTGGGCCGTGACGGATCCGCCGGACGTTGCGTGCCGAACGGCAGCTGTTCTTCAAAACCTGTCCCTCCCCCATGGGCTTCTCGATGCTTTCGTGGACCTCAACATCAAGTCCATCGCTTGGAACGCGCCGAGCAGAAAGGCTGGAACAAGGTTGATGGCTAGGACAATCTGTGGCTGACTCATTGATACGAAAGCCACCTTTGACGACGAATCTCCATCAGCCAGAGATCAACTCTATTCTTTACCAATAGAGTGAATCCAGCGATCAGGCGGCAGTTCGGTGCATAGTCCGGCAAGATGGACCCATGCCGCGACTCATCCGCCCCAATCTGCCCTCCAATGTTGAGGCTGCAATAAGTTTCATGGGCAGTCGGGCGCAGGCGGACGTTCTGCGTCAGTTGGCCATACTGGGTCCCGCTACAATCGGGCAATTGCAGCATGTGTTGGAGATAAGTCGACCTAGCCTGAACCGACACTTGGAAGCCCTTGCTGCTGCAGGATTGATCAGGACCGATCCGCCGCGAGGCATGCGTCAAGGTCGAGATGTTACTTACGAGCTGCAGCCCGTCAGAATTCGAGAACTGTCGCGAGCCTATGTGGATTACATTGAAGGTCGTTGACGACGGCTTGCGGGCGGCGATCGTTGTGGACATGGCTCAACCCTAACACCAGTGAAACATGTTTCGAACATGAATCAGTTTGGGTCGGCCTCGTTTCTTTCGAACTCTTCTACGTCGTCCAGTAGAGCGTTGATTGCGTCTAGCGTCTTGATATCAATATCACCAAGAGTTCGGGCGGCTATGTTCTTTAGCTTGTTTCGCCGCATCGTCTTAAGGAGTTGCAGCTCTTTCTCGATGCGTTCCGGAAGGTCACCAGTGTCCGCTGTGAGGTAGACAGGGTCAATTTCAAAGAAATTGGCTAGTGCAACCAGTGCCTCCACCGGGACCACGTCGGGCGATTCCCCACTTCTAATGCGCCACCAGCGGGTCCTGGACAGCTCGTATCCGTACTGCCGGACGCCCATCTGTATGTCGGCGAACTCATAGGATTTGCCACCCTCCGCCACTACGACGTCCAACAACAAATTTACCTTGCGTGCAAGGGTCTCCGCCCGTTCGAGCCGATCTCGGGCAGTATCACCGCCAGCCATTATTCAACCCCATCTAAATGTCACCAGCCGTTGTCTCGGCTTTGCTCACAGTTGTGCTTGGCTGGAACAACCTTCCATACCAGCGACGAACTGCCAAATCCCAGCCTACCGGGTCCGAATTCCATTCCTGAGTGTGGCCGGCGCACTCAAACTCAACGAGTTCCACCTGCTGCGGATGGGTTTCAGCAAATCTGGCTGAGGTCTCGAAGGGTACCGACCAATCCTTCCTATTATGAATAATCAGGATAGGTGTCTTGAGCGGATGGCCCAGCCTTGAGGCGTCTGATTTCCTGATCTTCAGAGGCGTGCTGATCCCGGCCAGCCTGCTTAGCTCTTTAGAGCCCAGCAGCGATACGACTTGGGACCCCAAAATAGGAGGCCAACCCTGGTGGCTTGCGTTAGCTCGGAGAACTTCCTCCCAGCTAAGTGCGGGTGAGACCATCACAATGCCTTTGATCATGCTTGCGAGTCTGGAACGCTGAAGGGTGTTCATGGCAATGGTGGCACCGAGTGACCACCCGAACACGATGCATTTGGTCCCTCCTCGATCGGAAACGAACTGCAGCGCATCTTCCAAGTCGCGCCATTCCGACTCTCCGAGGTGGGATCGGCGGTCGGCTGATGCCGGAGCGTCACCATCGTTGCGATACGAAACGATTAGGGAGTTCAAGCCCATGGCCGTTGCACTGGCAACGCCACGCAAGGGCTGGCGGCGGTCACTCCCCTGGCCATGAACATGGATCGCCCAGACATCACTTCCATTGTCCACAACCCATGCTGGGGCCGGCCCTACCGACGTTTGCACCTGGATTTCACTGAACGGGGGTTCGGGAGTCGCAGCCACGATGCCACTCCACCTGCATCGTGAATCTGTTGTTAGCGAGACTGGCCTGCGGATGAGGCTGCGCCTGACAGTATTGTCCGCCTTCGCAATAACGGGTCCGACAGCAGCCGGTTCATCCTCTCCAAAGATCTCGAGGCCAAAAACGCCCGGTAAGTCCGTCCTACTCGTGGCTCGGAGCTCAATCTCCTTCTCAGTTACCCCTAGAGGAACGATGCCGTATCGTTTCCGGGACGCGGAAGACAGTGCCTGCCTAGCGGCGACGGCCGCAACAGCTGCTGCTCCACAGGTGGTAACTACAACGAGTAATGCGGTGATGCTAGCTACCTTGAGCGCCACGGCCGGGTCTCCAAATGGCCTGTGGCCTGGGCCAGTTTAGACAGCCCCTCATCACCGATGCGTTCGCGAGCCCTTGGATCTCTAACGAGAGAATCCTGAATCTCGACAATCATGCGATGCAACTCTCGGCGAGGTCTGATATCCGTGTAAGTCACTACTCGTGTATCCAGAGTTATGCCTGAGTTTCCAACGACAGCTTGGCTCCACACGGGCTTCAAATCCGACAGCACGGCGTTGGTCCTAGAGGAATCAATGACTGTTAGGACCCTGCGGCTCGCACGCGGCAGCGCAAGCCCTGTACAGAGGAGGATAAAAGTCATGGAATTCAGCACGGCGTAGACGCCGCCGAGCGACGTCATGACTTCCACATTGCCAAGAACGTGCAGCAGATCCAGCAGTAGAACATTGACCACCAAGAGGACAGCAGATGAACACCCCAAGCCCACTAAACCGAATGCCAACGTGAAGACGCCAGTACTCCAGGAACTGCGAAGCCGCAGGCACGTCCAACCCGCCGTGGCCATGACAGCACCGATGTACGCGTACTGTACCGCCGAATATAGGGCTGCTGCTGGCTGGTCCCCGTACTCTCGCATGAACATCGTCGAGGTAGTTGGCGCGTCAATGAACGCAAACAAGGTGGTGGCTGCCGACGCGGCGACCATGACGCCGGACTTACCCAGAACTCGTGGTGACGCCATACGTTCTGAAGCGGGGCTGGCTGCTCTGTGGATCGCGCGCGCAAGGAAGTAGACGCCAACCAACAACAAGAGATTAGCTCCCAAATCGACATAGTTCCGTCCAGCTAAAAGTCCATCCACGAACGTATATGCGGCGTTGATGTTCAGGACCAATGAAATACAGATGAGCACCGCTGCCCAGAGAATACTTGTGTCCTTTCCTGGGCGTCGAGTTGCCAGGACGATCAAAGTCAAGGTGGCCATCAGCACTGCCGCAAGGATTTCCACTAGCCGAATACCTCCTCAAATGCACCCGGCTCACCGGGGATCTCTCTGATGGCCTCGGCCATGAGATCTGCAAGGTACTCGGCTGTTGCTTCCTCGACGCTTCCGAACTCCGTTCGCATGAGCGCTCTCCGTACCAGATCTGCGGGAAGATTCTGCAGGCCGTCATGAAGTAGGGCCCCAGCCCCTGGATGTGCGTCGTGCCCAAGGATCATATGCGCTAGCTCGTGGAGTACGAACTGCTGCCGCTGGAGTTCCCAAGGCGTAGGTGGGTGAAATACCCACTCCTGTCGCTTTCCGGGCAACCAAAGGCCACAAATGGAAGTGCCTATGAGGCGGTCTGTTGAACGGATTCGGATTCGGCGGCCACGGATTTCTTCGACGGCCCCCACGAGCAGTTCGAGGGTGATCCTGGTCGGTAACTTCAGCGCAGCGAAAGCTTCGGACGCGTCCCGGAACGCTCGCTCTGATGTGGTTATCGAAAGAGTAGGCAGACCTTGCGCCACCACTAATCTCCCCTTGCTAGCTTTTGGGTTCGGCTAGGCTATGCTGAAACATGTTTCAGACATGTTCAGGCGGTGGATTCTTATCCAGAGCCTAGCCAAGCGACTCGGCCCCACCATACCAAGTGGGCCTCGTTGAACGCCTGTCACAAGTAGGAAAGGATGGCATAGCGTGGATTCGATTGCCAGCTGCCCTACTCGTACGAGCACGATCGTTTTGAGCCTCACCGGCGGCACAGCCCTACCTCGTCCAAACTTGCCGGCAATCGAGCCCTTGGGCGAGAACAGGCGGTCCAGGCGTCGAGCAGACTCAATGATGGGGTCGAGCCTGTGCTTCACGAGCGATGGGAGGCGACACGCGGGACCGTTTTCTGTAAACAAATCCCCTAATCAGACTCTGCGCGGTGCTAGGTTCGACTCAGTCGATAGCTGTAAACAAAACTCCGATCGACCGCACGTGGCATCAACAATGAACCAGCTACAACCTCTGGTTGTGCGAGATTCAAAGGACCTGACAATGAGCGCAGTAATCAATCGTGGAGGCGGGCGGCCCAGCAAGGGCCTCCGCAAATACATTGGCTTCCGCACGCCAGCCAAGACCGCGGAGGACGTTCACATGATCGCCGCCGCAAAAGGCATGACTGTCACCGACTATGTTGCCTCTGCAGTCGACCGGTCCTTGCGCGAAGACTTGGCCTTGCTCGATCAGTTCACTCAGCAGGATGAAC
Source organism: Paenarthrobacter sp. FR1 (assembly GCF_051106045.1). Taxonomy (NCBI): domain Bacteria; kingdom Bacillati; phylum Actinomycetota; class Actinomycetes; order Micrococcales; family Micrococcaceae; genus Paenarthrobacter; species Paenarthrobacter sp. FR1. The sequence goes on from NZ_JBPFSF010000011.1 coordinate 55,669, forward strand.
TCCCGATCCGCATGGCCTCATAGATACAAGGAAGGCCCGCCATGGGCGGGCCTTCGAAGCTGAAGATTCACGATCCGGATAGCTTGCCGGCAGACAGATCGTAAATCGTATGGAAGTCCTTAACAGGCCTTCATTTGTGTTGCAGAACCGATCTGGCAGGATCGGCCATTTCTCATTCCCTGAACAGGAACAAAATCATCGTACAACAGCACGCTCTCGTGCTGCCAGCAGCCAGCGCTGTTGGCGTGTCTCGCGAGCTATCTCAGACCTCCGATGCCGCCAGGGCATGGGCCTCACTAGCGCCTCTTCTCGCAGGTCAACCCCGTGTTCGCCTGTCTCGTGACGGTGGTAAGACTTATCCCCAAAAGCACGAACGCGCGTTGACTGAGACGCTACCCACTTTTCCTGCGGCGGTCCGGATCTTCGGGAAGGACGGTAGCTGCTCGGCTATCTTCCTTGACTTCGACTCCTCTGTTGCGGGTATCGACTGGGTGGAAGCGGACGTGAAGTCACTCCAATCGTGGCTGCACAGTTGTGGGGCCCGGTGGATTGAAGATCACTCCCCCAACGGTGGCCGGCACGTTTACATACCTCTGGAGACAAGGGTTTCTTTCTCCGAGGCGCGCGACGTTGTCGAGGCTCTCGGCACTCGATACCGGACACTGGATAAGTCTCCACACCAAAACCTTCTTCACGGTTGCATGCGCACACCAGGATCACCCCACAAGCGTGGTGGCCACCAGGAACTCGCCATGAGTCTCAGCATGGCGTACGACGTTGCACGACGCCCTAACACGGTTCGGGTTTGGGACTCCATACGCCAGGAATTGAGCGATGAAATCGCCAGTGCTCGGGCGCTGCGGCTGGAACAGCCGCTTTTCCCGGAGGACGGAAATCTGGAAGTACCGCAGATGATCGGGCGGATGTCCAGGCCAATGCAGCAGATGGCGCAGTCGGGCCTGTATGACGCGAATCGGTACGCCTCGGACTCGGAAGCCCGTCAGGCTGTCCTGACCGCGGCGGCCGCCGCGGGAATGAAACTTGTTGAGGTACAACGACGGGTCCTCCAGGGTGTCTGGCCCGGGCTTGCATCGTTCTACACCCGCTACGCCTCCCATCATCGGCTCCCCTCCCTGAAACGGGACTGGCACAACGCGATCGACTACCTACGAAAAAACCAAGGCTCAAGTACAAGGAATAACAATGCCCGTAAATCCCCCACAAGCCAGCCAAATACACAGCCCCTACTAGGAGCACCCTCAAACCCAGATCCGAGCAGCGAGCACCGCTACCTGCGCTCCTGGAGAAACGCTCTGGCACTGAGGGAGCCTGCATACGCCAGCTCCCGGACTGGGCTGGCACGTCGGATGGTTCTAAGAGCGTTGGGCGCGGCTGCCCATATGACAGCATCCCGATTTGTTGAGTTCGGCGACCGCTCAATTGCCGTGGCGACAGGGCTGGATCACACAACCGTTGGCTCTCACTTGCGGGCTTTGCGTGCTGAGAATGACCCGCTGGTGACGTTGGTAGAACGTGGCCGAGGAACCAAAGGTGACCTCTACATGTTGACGATCCCCGAAGGACTCCGCGCAGCGGCTGAGGATCTAACTTGGCGAAAGGGAAAGATTCACTCGCTCAGGCCGGTGTTCAGGGAGCTGGGTTTGCCGGCAGCGTTTGTCTACGAAGCCCTGGAGAGCACGCCAGGGCTCACAACGACGGAATTGGTTGCTTGGACAAAGCTGTCCAGAACCGCCGTGAGCGAAAGCCTTGAGGTCCTGGCAGCTTGGAACATGATCTCCAGGAACGGCGCCCGATCCTGGAGGATCGTTGCTACGACTTCTCTCCAAGAGTTGGCAGAATGCTTCGGTGTCCTGGAAGCAGTAGCAGCCCAACTCCAGAGGTACCGCATTGAACGGATAGTGTGGCGGGAGTGGCTGACAAGAAACGTGAACACAGTAGCGGAGCTCCTCTCCCCCACGGACGATTACCCGTGGGAAGCCTATGAGGGGCCACCAGATGAATGGTCGCTCGCTGACATGGCGTTTACCCGGACGAGGTGATCCATGCGCAGGTCTAGCATCTGCGTCCGTGATCGAATTCGTCGGCAGCAATGGGGTCCTCTGGTATAGGCATGTGAGTATGCGGTTTGTTTCAAGAAAGATCGCTCGCTCTCCAGCGTCGGGCTATTCTGGCTGGTTCCAACGCTGATGAGCCGCTTGGCGTGTCATTCCTGTCTCTGCACCTATGGCGGTCCAAGTCAGTCCAGCGCCGCGTGCTGTGCTAACTGCCTCGTTTAGACGCACAGCGGCCCGCTCGTAACTGTGTGCAGCCATCTGCAGGCCCCAAGCTTTCACGTGCCTTTGCCATTCGTTCAGGATCGTCTCTTCGACTGCTACAGGAGGTGTAGCTGGGGATCCTATTAGTGCTTTTGCTCGGTACCTGGCCATGTTGGTTTTTCCCGGGCCTTGGACGCGCTGCCACTGTTTACCAGTCCAACCGCAGTCGCAGCTACCTTGCCAGCCAGTCGCCTCACTTTCCGGCACGAGTTCATAGCCAGGCAGCCGCGGGTCTCGTTTCCTTCTGCCGGTGATTCCTTCGACGCGGATCACCTCGTTATCTTCGTGGTGCGAACCCAGCCGGCCATCGTTCAGAAGGATCCCAAGTCGTCCGCGGTGGAATCCGTCTCCAAGATCCCATTCCATGAAGTGTCCTATCTGTCAGGTCTTCTTGACGTTTGTCCACTTTACGTGATGCTGCTCGATGCTGCTCGACTGGCTCCCCCGGTCGAGCAGAGGAGCCTTGAGGCATTCCTTGACGATGACGGAAGAAGAAGTTAAATAATTATGTCATGACAGAAATATTGATTGATTACCGTTATTGGTTCCATATCTGTCTCGACCCCTTCCCCGCGGAAGTGTTGGTGGGTGGTGGCCACACCTTCTCAACGCTCAGGAGCCTTGCGCGCACTCCCGGAGCCCCGAATCTCTCGTAGCAGGCGAATCTCGCACCGACAAATAAATAATTATGTCATGACGGAAAGATTGATGGATGGTTTGAAAGATTGATGGATGGTTTGAAAGATTGATGGAAAGCTTGAAAGATAGACACCAATAATGATTGAAAGATGTCCAGATATATTGATGGATGGCCAGATTGACTGATAGATTGATGGCTAGATTGAAGGACTGATGTATTGATGGGCGTATCCCCGTCGGTACCTAGCTAAATCCGGAGGATATCGATGAGAGTCACGGCCATAGGCAATCGCAAAGGTGGTGTGGGCAAGACTTCAGTTACGCTCGGCCTGGCTTCAGGTTTGCGCCTAATCGGCAAGCGAGTGTTGATAATCGACCTCGACCCACAAGCCAATGTAACGGAAGCGCTTGAAGGGGCCGGAGAGTTCGACGTCTTCGATGTGTTGTATGGGGGAGAAGCGGGAACCCTTGGCCAAGCCATCACTCAGACGACATGGCCGGGGATCGACCTGATCCCGAGTTCTGAGTCTCTTGCGCGACTTGAGTCGGAAGCCCTACTGACACCCGAAATGCGACTCAAGACCGCAGCATGGGGAGCAGATGAGCTTGAGCAATACGACCACATCCTCATCGATCTTCCGCCGGCACTGGGACGACTGACACTGAACGGACTGATTTGGGCCGATCGGGTACTTGCGGTTACTGAACCAGCGGCCTTTTCCGTAAAGGGCGTAACAGAGTTCCTTGACACAGTGAAGAAGGTTAGATCGCTTCCGCACCTAAACCCTCAGCTGGAATTTTTGGGCATCATCATCAATAAGACGAGCTCACCTCTCACATCCGAACACTCCTTCCAAATCGGAGAGCTGGAGAGCACGTACGGGCCCGAAGTAAGAGAGCCTCATCTTCCGCTGAGGACAGCAATGCAGGACTCTGTCAGCACACGCTCGCCGCTTACCAAACTCTCCGGCAGGGGAGCCGCAATCATGACTGAAAAATTCGTTGCACATGCGCGATACCTGGATGAGGTGAACTAGCAATGGCTTTGGAACGCAAGTCGTCAATACGCAAAGCACCAGCTGCCGATGTAGTGGATGCTTTGACTTCGGCGGAGAAGCGAATGGAGGCCCCGAAACAAGAGGACGCTCCTCAGTTCGCCACCGTTCACACGGAGTCTGCGCGACCCGCCGACCTCGAACCCCAGCGTCCTGGGCCGGGAAGGCCGAGAGGAAAGCGCCGGATGGAACCCTTCTCATCCAAGATTGAGATAAGCCTTCGCGACGAGTTGGATGCGTACGCGATGAAGTACGGAATCACTATTACGGATCTTCTGGACGAGGCCTTACGGGAGAGACTCAGGCGCTAATAAATCTATCTGGACATAATTATTCTTTTTGAGAATCTGAAGTGAAGCTCGCGCCTTCAAACCTGGAGACTGATTTCTGCGGCAGATTGTGCCGTGAATCACCGCTTGCGTGAGCTTCGATGCAGAAGACGCGCCATGGGGAGAGATTCACGGTAGGCCGAAAGAGGCGGATTGATGGCCAGACGACTCCAGGGGCACAGGACTTGCTTCTGATCCACGATGCGGCGGACGAGGCCGTGCGACACAGATGACTCTAGATGCCCCATCCGGCGGTCAGACCTTCGACAACCGTCATGATGCTACGGAAGCCCTTCGCGCTAAGGCTGCACGGCAGGGGATACCCGTTGCCTTATGTGCTGGGCAGCGTGTCTCTGAATCCTAATGCTTATTGAGACAGTGATGGGAGCGACGGTCGGTAATCCAAATATCGAGGGATTCCGCGCGGATTGGGGTCTCGTTAAGACGTCTCGCCGTTAACCGTCTCAGTAACGGCGGGGAGGGGTTTCGAGCGGCAAGGGGGAACTTTCACCGGGCAGTGTCGCAGATTGCATCGGGCGACCTTCTTCGGAGCCGCTCCGAAGTATTGCCGGTCAAGAATCGGTGGTGGCTTGGGAGTCGGCTGGTCCATTCCGGTGGTGCTAGCTGTATAGTCCTTGTCCTGTTTTGCGGGCTGCCCAGTGGGTGTGCGTGCGTGGGGCCTTGTCAGGGGCGGTCTGGACTAGGGGCTGTGTTCTTCGAAACACGCGGAGTGTGTCACGGTTTCGCAAATGATATTGGTTGTTTCTGTGTGTTGACTGGCAATTTTTTGGCAAAACCCCTAGTGAGGGATATTCTTCACTTCGCTAGTCGTTATTGGGGGTCTCGAGACTGCGTCTACTTCCCTCTGTCGAGTGTCTGTTACTCCAGAAGGAGTCCCCTTAGTGCGTATGTCTTCTGCCCTGCTTCGCCGTGCCTGCGTGCCGGTGATTAGCATTGGCCTATTGACCTTGGGATTGTCTGTGCCGGTCGCCTACGCGGACAACGAACCCCCTGCAGTCCCTGTTGAGGGCGCCAAATCTGAGTCTTCTGCTGTGGCCGAGGCGGCCGAGACATCCCAGGACGTTGTCGTGGATGCCGCCACGACCCCAACTGCGTTGACGGTCGCGCATCCGGACGGCACGTTGACTACCACGATGAGCACGGATCCGGTGCGTATGCAGACCGAGTCTGGTTGGACGGACATTTCCACGGATCTGATCCGGACCACGGTGAACGGTGTGAGCGTTTTGAAGCCGGAGAACGTGCCGGTCGATATCACCGTAGGCACGGGAGGCACAGACAAGATCGCGAGCCTGGATGACAAGAATGGCCATTCTCTGACGCAGTCGTGGCCTTTCGGGACGTTGCCGGAGCCGGTCGTGGAAGGTAATTCTGCGACGTTCCGGCAGGTCTTGCCGGGTGTGGATTTGATCCAGCTCGTGCACAAGACCGGTATTTCGCAGGTGTTGAAAATCGAAACAGCGGAGGCCGCGAAGGACCCGCGGGTGGTTGAGATGCGGATCTTCCTGGACTCGCAGAACACCGTGGTGGAGCAGAACGCGGATGGGGATCTCACCGCCAAGGGCACCGACTCCGGCGAAGTGGAGCTTCGCAACACCGGCGGTCTGTGGTGGGATTCTTCCGCGCAGGGCGCAACGGCCACTGACCCCGGCGGACAGGGCGTCGCAAGGCCTTTCAGCCTGACCCTGGGTACCGAGTCTGGTAAGCAGTCCCAGATCTTCGGTATGGACCAGATCCTTGACACCTCGAATCTAAAGTACCCGGTCTACGTTGACCCGGACTGGACCGCTTCGAGGGCGAACTACGTTTTCGTCGACAGCGCGTACCCGGAAACGTCGTACTGGAACGGAAACCTCACCGATGGCCAGGGACACGTCGGTTACCTGCCCAGCTACTGGGCACCGGATGGTGTGAACCACCTGGCACGTACTTACTTTCAGTTCAACACCTCCTACCTGGTGGGTCGTGACATCCTCGAAGCGAAGCTGAACACCGTGGAGACGTGGTCTTCTTCCTGCACCCCGGCCAACGTCGCGTCCTGGATCACTGGTGACATCGGCGCCGCGACACGTTGGAACGTGCAGCCGGGCCTGATCATGCGCACCGATATGGGAGCCGTGGCCAAGGGTTACAGCGCATCGTGCCCAGCCGGTACTGTCGGATTTGACCTGATGGCGGCAAAGTCCATCCTGCTGAACAAAACCGTGTGGAACGTCATGCTGGCCGCCGGGAACGAGTCCGATCCGCTGGGTTGGAAGAAATTCCAGAACAGCGCCACCATCACCGTCACGCACAACTCTGCGCCGAACACCCCGGTCATCACCACCATCACCGGTGGCAAGTGGGCGGGAATTCCGTGGAACTACGCAGGCGGCGCGTACTACGTCACCCGGAACCCGAAACCTATCTTCCGGGTTTCGGCCAGTGACCAGGACGGTGCCGTTGGCGGCCCGATCACGGTGTACATGTCGGTGCGCCGGGTTTCTGATAGTGCCCTCATGACAGCCAGCGGTGGAACCTCCGGTGCGGCCGCGGGCGATCAGTTTGATTGGCAGAGCGGCATCAACCTGCCCAACGGCAAGTATTATCTCCAAGCTCAGGCAGTGGACTTGTGGGGCGCCCATTCGGGCGTAATGCGGTTCGATTTCGAGGTCGACACCACGCCGCCCGCGGCTCCTGAGATCAGCGAAATCAACGCCCCGCCATCGAATCCGGCGAAGTTGACCACGGGCGCCACGCACGAGGACACCGATGGGATTATCGGTGAGACCATTTATAACTTCCGTTTGAAGCTCCCTGAAGGATCGGACCCGGCAGAAGGCTTCGTTTTCTCCATAACTTCAGGGGCAGCTCCCGCGTCGTCCTATCCGCAGAGCATCCGTTGCGGAGATCCGCGCATCCAGGAATACGTGGCGGTCTGTCCTGCCGGAGGGATGAGCGCCGATATCAGCATTGCCGGGTTGGACCAGACCACCGTCTTGACGGCGTGGGCCTTTGACAGCGCAGGGAACGTCAGCGTCCCGCTGCACAACGCCACCGCCAGCACCTACCAGTTCACGGTAGGGATGGGCTCTGTCCGTCCATCCACGTTCGTGCCTTTGACGTTGAACGGGCAAACCGGGTGGGTGACGCCCCAGGCCGGGGCTGACAACACCTGTGATCAGGTCCCGTTCGGGGACCTCTCGCCCGGAGGGGTGCCGAAGATGCTGAACTTCCCCAACGGCACCTCGACCGCGCAAACAGCCGGACAGGTGATCGACCCTTCGAAGAGTTTCAGCGTCTCGGGATGGTTCTGCCCCACCTCAGCGACGGGCACCACGGTTAAGGACCTGATTGTCCAGTGGACCAGCACAGGACCAGCAGCTGCTTTGCGGGCACGTACCGACGGTAAGCCTGAGCTGGTTGCCTGGATGGGCAACGGCGCGACCGAGACCGTCATCGGGCAGGACCTTGTCAGCGGGAAATGGGCATATGTCTCGGCGGTCTACGACAAGATCAACGCCCAGCTGCGCATCACCAAGTCTGACAGCAACAGCACAGGAACCTGGATTAAAGCGGCGTCCCCGGCAGCACACAAGACAGCCGGACCAAGTGACCCGGTCAAGCTCGGTGGCAGCAACTTCATCGGAAACATTTACAAACCCATCCTGACCCAGGGCGTCCTGAAACCAGGCACCTTCGATGACGCGATGAAAAATTCGTTCACCAGCACTTCGAAAGGCCTGCTGAAGTGAAAATCTTCTCTTCTTTGACCCGTTCAAAAACACGGGCAACCATTACCGGCGTTGTCTCGGCCGCTGTGATCGCCTCCGGTGCCGGTTTCGTGTACGTCACCGCTCCCTGGGAGTCCCCGGATCATGTCGACACGGTCAAGTCCGTCCCTGTGAAGGAATGGACTCCGGGCACGGACTCTTCCTCAGAGCACCAGGTCGTGGAGGACCCCGAAGCCAACGGCACGGGAAAAACGATCCAAGGTACCGGATCCGGTGTGGCGCCCACTGTTGACCCGGGCCTGTTCCCGGCTGATGTTTCCGGAGATGGCGGGCCCGCCGGAACGCGCTCGGTGCCCGGGAAGCCAATTTCCCTGGCCCCGGCCGCGGCACCGATGGCCCCTGTTCCGGGCAACGATAAAGGCTCCGGCGACTTCACTGCTCTTCCCGGAACATCCTCAGGTTCCTGGGGCGTATCGGGCCAAACGGGTTCCTTCACGTGGAGCTACCCGTTTGCCCTGCGTGATGCACCGGCCGGTCCGACACCTGCTCTGGGGATTTCCTATGACTCTTCCCGGGTCGATGGTCTGACCAGCTCGACGAACAACCAGGCCTCCCCGGTAGGGGACGGGTGGGCACTGACCGGTGGGGGACAGGTCCAGCAGAAGTTCGGCTCCTGCATGGACCAAGGCGTCGCCAACTCCTACGACTTGTGCGGAAACCCGGGAGGGCAGCAATTCACCATCTCCTTCGGTGGCCGGTCGGGTCTGGTGATCCGGGACGCTGCAACGGGTGTGTACAAGCTGCAGAACGATGACAACACCAAGCTTGAATACCTCACCGGAGCCGCCAATGGCACCTTCGATGGCGGCTACTGGAGGATCACCGATACCAACGGCACCCAGTACTGGTTCGGTGTGAACCGCATCCCGGGCTGGTCACCGGGCAAGGAAAACAACTCCGCTGACATCGTCCCCGTCTATGGGCTCCCGGGCCAGCCGTGCTACAACAGCGCAGGGTTCGGCAGTTCGTCCTGCATGCAGGCCTATGCCTGGAACCTGGACTACGTCGTGGACACGAACGGCAACTCCCAGGGCTTCTTCTATACCCAGGACACGAACTTCTACAAGTCCCAGGCAGGAAGCGGGTCTCTGAAGGCCTACCACCGTGCCAGCCGCCTGACCCGGGTGGACTACGGCATGCGTGCCGGAACTGAACTGTCCACCGAGGCGCCCATCCACGTGAACTTCGGGTACACCGGCCGCTGCCAAGGCGTCACGGGCTGCCCCACGCCCAACGGTGATGTCCCGGCGGAATTCGCGTGCGCCTCTACAGGTACCTGCACCACGTACTCACCGACGTTCTTCACCTACTACCGCCTGCAGACCGTCATCAGCCAGTCCCTTTCGGCGAACCCTGCCGGGTACGGCAACACCGACTTCTGGACCCTCTTCCACGCCATGCCGGACCCGGGCGACGGCACCAAACCCGCGCTCTGGCTCGGTTCGCTGATCCACCAGGGCTCCAACCAGACCTCCGGGACCGGTGGCTGGGTCACCGATCCCGCCGTGGTTTTCTCGGGCCAAACCCTGCACAACCGTGTTTGGGCCACCGACGGCCTGGCGCCTTTTGACCGGTACCGTCTCTCGACCATCAAGACCGCGACCGGGGCGAGTATCCAGGTCACGTACAAGGCGGCCGAGTGCTCCAAAACGAACCTGCCGGCATCCGCGGAGACCAACACCATGCGGTGCTTCCCGCAGCGGTGGACCCCCACCACGCCCACGCCGCAGGACCCCCGGGTCGACTACTTCAACATCTACCCGGTGGAAACCGTCGTCAGTAAAGCCGGTCCCGGCAGCACCGGCGGCCTGGACACGGTCACTTCCTACGGTTACATCGGCACCCCGGCGTGGAAGTACGCGGCCCCGAAATACGTTTCGGGCACTGCCGGTCAAAACATCACCTGGTCTTCCCTCGCGGGCTGGTCCCAGGTCAAAACCAAAGTCGGAACCGCGGCGTCGAACCCGACCACCGTCGCCACGTACCTGCGCGGACTGAACGGAACACCATCGAATAAGACCGGTGGTCTGCGCACGGACACTGTCACCCTTTCGGACAACACCGTGATCACAGACTCCGTCTGGTTCGCCGGGCAGGAAGTCGAGAAGCAAAATTACGTCGGTGACGGCGGGGCCCTGTTGGGGACGACGATCACCGTGCCGTGGGCGTCAGCGACCACGGCTACGGGAACTGTTTCCAGTGGGGCCGCAGAAGCACGCCACATCGGCACTGCGTCCGTGACCAAGAAGGCCACGACGAGCAAATCGGCATCCATGCGCGTCTCTCAGACAAGCATGGCTTATGACGCCTACGGCCGCACGATCAGAACCTCTACCACCGGTGAGATCGGCGTTGCTAATGATGAAAGTTGCATCATTACCGCGTATGCGGACAACACCGCTGCGAACATTCTGTCCCTACCTGCAACCGTGAACACCTACGCCGGTGAGTGCACGGGCACAGGACCGAACGGGAATCTTCTGAAGGCATCCCGGAACTTGTACGACGCGTCGACTTCAGCGATCCCGGGGTCCGCCGGCTACACGGCACCGACCAAGGGAAACACGAAGCGTTCCGATACGGCCACCGCGGTTTCTGGCACTACGGTCAGCGTCTGGGCTCAGGGTCCGGCACTGACAGTTGACGCGCTCGGCCGCGTCATTAAGTCAAGCGATACCAGCACGGGCACGGCCCGGGATACCACCACCACGTACGCTCCCGCGACCGGTCTTGCCACGACCGTCACCCAGACGAACCCGATGGGTTGGGTCTCCACGACCACCCTTGATTCGATGCGTGGTAAGCCGGTGACCAAAACCGATCCGAACGGGAAGGTCACATCCTACCGGTACGACAACTCAGGTCGGGTCATCGGCGAGTGGGACCCCATGCGTCCGGTTGCGTCCAATCCGACCCCGACAGTAGAGACCAGCTACTCCGTCTCCCAGACCAGCCCCTCCTGGGTGAAAACTGTCACGATCGCCGGCAATGGGGTTCCTGTTCCGTCCTACACCATCTACGACGGGCTCGGCCGGGAACGGCAAACCCAGAACCTGTCACCAGGTGGCGGCAAAATCCTCACCGACACCTGGTACGACTCCCGCGGGGCGAAGAGCACGGTCAATAACAACTACTTCACCTCCGGTGCACCCGACGGAGTGCTCGTGATTCCGCAACTGGCGGTCCCGTCTTCGACGCAGTACGAATACGACGCAGCGGGCAGGCCCACCAAGGTCCGGTCCATGACCAACGACAACCAGGAGCTCTGGGCCACCCAGACCAGCTACACAGGCATGGACACCACCACCGTGACCGGCCCAGGCACCGAAGCCGCAGTCAAGACGATAGTGAACCTCGACGGAAAAACTGAACAACGTTCGCTGTTCCACGGAACCGCGCCCACAGGCGCTGCTGATACCTCCACCTACATTTATGACCGCTTCGGCCAACTGACCAAGATGGGAGACGGTGCCAACCTGTGGACATGGACCTATGACGCCGCAGGCCGCGAAACAGGTGCGGTCGACCCCGACTCGGGCACCCGCAGCACCGTCTACGACACGTCCGGACGGACCGCATCGACCACGGATGCCATGGGCACTGTCACCGGGTACGTCTACGACACCCTGGACCGGACCACGGCCAAGACGGTCACCGTCTCCGGCGGCACCGCCAAGACCCTGGAAACACACACCTATGACCAGGAACTCAAAGGCCAGCCGAGCAGCAGCATCAGGAACAACGGTGTGGCGTTCGACCAGCCGGTGACAACCGCGTTCAGTGGATACAACAACGCGTACCAGCCCTCAACAACGACCGTCACCCTCCCGGCGGGTCTGACAGGGTTCAGTGGTTCCTATACCGGAACCCGGTCCTACTCCACCTCGGGCCAGCTCATCATGGCGGTCACCCCGGCCATCGGTGGGTTGCCCGCGGAAACGGTCAAGTACGGTTACGACGAGTTCGAGCACCCTTCTTCGACATGGAACACCAACGGTGATCAGTTCGGCGGCAGCGCCCAGTACGACAACCTCGGATTCCTGACGTCATACGCCTCGTACGACACCAACTCATCCGGTGGTGGCAGTACAGCGAACATGACCGGTACGAACAACACGTACTTCGGCTGGGACGCTGCAACAGGCCGTCTCAACAGTCAATGGACCACGAACAACACCCGCGGCACCATCTCGGACCTCGGGAAAACCACCTACACCTACAGTGCCGCGGGCAAGCTCACCGCACGGGAACTGGCCTTCAGCAGCCGCCCCGGTGTGGCCGCCGACTACCAGTGCTACGACTACGACTACGCCTCACGCCTTGAAGCCGTGTGGACGCCCGCGTCGAAGGCCTGCACCACGGTTCCGACACCGGCCTCCACCAGTGTCGCCGGTCTCGGCGGCCCGGCGGCGTACGCGCAAACCTACGCGTACACCGCAGCTGGTGACCGTTCACAGGTCAAACGCTTCGGCGCCACCGGTGCCTTGGCAGTCACCGAACAATACAGCTACGCCGCGCCCGGCACCGCTGGCCCGCACCAGGTTGACTCGATCGTGTCAACCCCGGGCGCCGGTGGCACGGCAACGACCCAGAACTTCACTTGGGACGCCGCCGGAAGGATGACCGGCCGGGCAGGCCAAACCCTGACCTACACTCCCGATGGCGTCCTGGCCACCACCACGGGGACGAGCACCGTCCCGGCGAACCCGAACCCGGGCGCAGGGAACGGAAACCCTGCCGGCCCCACTACAGGGGCAGGCAGCCTGGGGACCCGGTTCTACGATGCATCGGGAAGCCTTGTTGGTATCGTCGACGGGTCCGGGACCACAGTCACGCTCGGATCTGTCACGGCACACTCCACTCCGGGTGGCGTGAAAACGGCGACCTGCACATATAGCTTTGCGGGGAAGACTGTCGCTCAGCGCACCGCAGCTGCCGGTGTGGTCAAGCTGTCCTTGATCGTTGGGGACAGTGTCAACACAGCACAGACGATGACCCAGCCGACCGTCGGTGCTGGTCCCATGACCGCCGTTCAGCGGTACACGGACCCATTCGGACTGGCACGAGGCGCAAACCTCACCGGGACGGGCAACAACGCGTACACCGCAGCCGGAGCCGGAACAGCCGGAGTCGGATCGAACGCCGCGAACGGTTCAGGCTTCGGCGCAGCAAACGGCTTCATTGATGGCCTGGATGACACAGTCAGTTCACTGACCCACCTTGGGGCACGTGACCTCGACCCTGTCACCGGTGCATTCACAACCCCTGACCCTGTTCTGGATACGTCAAACCGCACACAGTTCAGTGCCTACCAATATGCAGGCAATGACCCCATCAACCGCTCCGACCCAACCGGAATGTGGGACTTTTGGAGTTCACTTGCCGTCGTTGGCGGCGTAGCGCTAATAGCTGCGGGTGTTGTTGTGGGCGTGGGCGGGACTGTAGGCACTGGCGGCACCGGAGCTATTGCTGCCGTCCCTGGTGGGCAGTGGTTGGTCGGAGCCGGGGCGGCCCTTATAGGAGGCGCCCTTATTAAGGAGGGTTCGAAGAACCTCTCCTTCCCGTCTCCCTCCCTTCAGGGATCCAATTCCGGCGCGGCTTCGTCTTCAGGCGGCGGATCAATGAGCTACCAGCCGGCCATACATGCGTCCGGTGACGTCTTCATCTCCTACCCCACAAGTGCAATCCGAACGGTCGCCGGTGGAATTGGTGGCGGGTACCTCGCTACCTCCCTTGGCGGCACCCGCTTCACGTCACCAGCTGTGCGCCAGGGCGGTCAGTCCACGGGAGACACCCGCGGAGCCGACACAGGCGCCGCCCTAGCCGCACAAAACGCCGTCATGCACGCCGCGAGCGTGGCAGCCACGGAAGTACTGGGTCACCAGGCGCAAGCAAGCAACTCAACGGCAAGCATTCCTGCATTTTCTCGTTCCAACTACGGTCGTATGTCCCCGTCTGACCGTTCAGGAGCCATAGACAAATCAGCAGATTGCCCCTATTGCGCTTCCAGCCCATCGACCCAGGCCGATCACATCGAATCTCTTAAGTCGGATTGGCTGGCTGGCGGGTGGACGGATGACCGCGCCACGCGAACAGCAAGAGTGAACTCGCCAGGAAACCTTATAGGTGCCTGCCAACCCTGTAACGGAAGCAAGGGGGCGAAGGATCTAGGGGAAGGCGAGGGGCAATGGTGGCCTTCCGCCTGGCCAAGTGGCGTATGGTGGCCATTTGGAGGTCCATAAAATGATGCGCGAATCAACCCAGACATATCTTCTGTCCCGATGGGGTAAGCCCACCCGGACAGCGGAATTTGAAGGCCAAGGACTTTCCATTGAGATTTTGAAATGGGATGCCGAGGCCACCGGCGAGGGTGTGGATATCTACGTTACTTTGGGCTCAGGTGGCGGACCTCTTGAGGATGCAACCACGGCGAAGCATCGCAGCGAGTTCTTGCTAGGCCTGCACCCAGGTCAAGATGACGTAGTTAGTTCATTCGCCGCTCTGGGACTCTACGAACGGAAAAATGGTGCCATCCTAAAGAATGGCGACACGGTACCTTCAGACGGTCCACTTTGGCCAGGGACGGAAATGATGGCGTTCCTCATTTTGGAGCAGGAGGCGATCATTCCGAAACTCCAGCTGCCAGATGGATCCCATGTCCATTTTCTGCAAGCCATTCCATTGCATGAGTCGGAGTTGGTATTCAAACGCAGCCACGGCGCGGAAGCTCTCATGGGCTGGTGGGAAAGCAACATGGTGCCCTTCTGGGATTCAGGCAGAGGTCCTGCGGTTCCGAACTTCTGAGTCTTCCTGACCTCTGCTGAGCATGAAAATGATGGGTCGTTGCTGCTCTCCCCAGGAGGAGCAATTCGAGTGATAACCGGTGACAAGACGTCCAGCACGACCACCCGACAAGAACCTCGCTTAGCGAACTGTCCGAAGCGTTGCACTGCACGTGGAGGAACGGCATGCCCCAAGTGTCTTGCTGTAGGTTCCTCTCACGGCGACCACCATCGTGGTGCACGGACTAATCAGCGACTAAGGTACTGCTGTGGCCGCGACTGCGGCCCGGCTGAAATTATGACGGCGGCGGGTTGCCTTGGTTCTTGGAAACAATCGTTTCCGGCGAACCTGACGGGCGGCCCGCCGTCGTCGCCATGAAAGTTGGGGAGCAATGAACGCAGCTGCCATCGATGGGCTGCTCGCTGCCCTTGCGAGGCTACCGGACAATGTGCCCTTGCGTATTAACTTGGCCAAGCTCCTGGTCCAGGCTGGGCGCCATGCCGAAGCCATCGACCACCTGAACATGGCCTTGGCAATCGATGCGGACAACGCTGAGACAATACAGCTCCTGATCGATGCTTCGACAGCCCTCTCCATGCCGCGCCAAGTTGGGGAAGGCAGTCCCGAATCCACTGGTACTCCAAGATCACAGGGAGCATGGGATTTCGATTGGCATCGCGCTGAGCGGGAGATGGGTGATTCGATTCCGGCGCCCTTTGTTGAGAACGACCCCGACGGCGACCCGCAGGCGATTTCTCTTAGCGGCGAGGGTGCGGGTACGGCTTTGTTCGACGTTGACCGGCCCGTTGTGACTTTGGCAGATGTCGGAGGTTTGGAGGACGTAAAGACGCGCTTGAACGAATCCTTCCTTGAGCCGATGCGGAATCCCGAGGTAGCCAAGGCTTTCGGGAAATCACTTCGCGGCGGTCTACTGCTTTACGGGCCTCCAGGCTGCGGCAAGACCTTCATGGCCCGGGCCGTGGCGGGCGAGCTCGGGGCATCCTTCGTGACAGCCACCATGACGGACATTTTTGACAAGTACATTGGTGAGACCGAGAAGAACCTGCACGGGATCTTCCAGGCCGCGCGGCGTGCTGCGCCGGCGGTCCTCTTCCTGGACGAGATAGATTCGGTAGCCGCCAAACGATCCGCCCTGTCCGGGGGAGTTGCATGGATGCGGCAGACCGTAAACCAGTTGCTGCTTGAGCTTGATTCCATGGACGCTCAGAACGACGGCCTTTTTGTCCTGGCTGCCACCAATCAGCCGTGGGACATTGACACCGCGCTGCTGCGTCCCGGTCGTTTGGACCGCATGTTGCTGGTGCTGCCGCCGGACCGGCCTGCCCGGGGGGCGATTCTCAAGCATCACTTCTCGTCGCGGCCGATCGCGGGTATCGACGTGCGGAAGATAGCTGCCCGGACTGAAGATTTCTCCGGAGCGGATCTTGAACACGTTGTCACGTCCGCAGCTGAGAAAGCGATGATGGAGTCCCTTCGGAAGGGCTCGGTCCAGCCAATCTCCATGTCGCATGTCAATGAGGCGCTCAAAGAAATCCAGCCTTCAACACGGACGTGGCTCCAAACGGCAAAGAACGTGGTGGAATTCGGCAACGCCAACGGATCCTATGACGAGTTGGGACAGTACTTGCGCGCCCGAAAGATGCTCTGAGATGCCTGGGGCCGAGATGGTCATCGACCGATCCGAAGCTTTCCTGCTGACAGGCAGGCATGAACGGGCCTTGGCTGTCCTGGGCGATGCACTTGCCTCTGATCCGGATAATGCCGATTTGCACGGCCAGCTTTCGCGCGTCTTGGCCTCGTCCAGCGACTGGAAGGCCGCCTTGGATTCCGCGCAGCGTGCTGTGGACCTGGAACCTGATGAACCGTGGTGGTGGCTGCGGCTGAGTAGCGCTTTCGCCGGGGTCGAGGATCTGCAGAGCGCCGAGTCCGCGATCCGTTGGGGGCTGACGATAGCCGGAGGGGAGTGGGCTCCCGGGCTCTACATGCTGGGCTGCATCTTGTTTGACCGAGCAGAGCCAGGGCAGCTTGCCGAGGCCGAACAGGTGTTCCGTAAAGTGGTGGAGTTTTCGCCAGAGAACGCCGACTTCCGCTACATGTTGGCGATCACTTTGGCAGCGCGAGAGAAGGGTCTCGAGGCAGAGCAGCAGATCGAGGCAGGACTGGCCATCGACCCGTTTCACACCAACTTGCTCCTCACGCAGGCCACCAACCCGTCAAGGCCCGCTGACGGCCGAGTCAAGTCGCTGTTGGGCGTTCTCCACCTCAATCCCCATGAGGCACGGGCGCAAGCTTCACTCGAAAGCGAATACTTCCGGATCCGGGTACGGCGCCACATGGTGTGGTGGCTGATGGCCGTTGCAGACGCTGCTCTGTTGCTGTGGATTCCGCAGGTTCTCTATGTTCTGTGCGTGCCGGCACTGTGGATCAGTCTCTTGGTCGTGGCTCATATCAACACCGACGCCAGGAAAGCCCTACCCAAGGGCTTCGCGCGCCGTATGGACCGCAAATATGCTGCAGCGACGTGGGCCGGATGGTTCTCGATTGCGGCGTCGTTGAGCGTTCCGTTCGTGGTGTTCGCGCTCTATGGCGATCACGGCACGGTCGCCGGCAACATCGCAGTTTCGATCCTGTTGGTGATCTCTTCCGGGGCCTATTCCGTCTACCGATGGCTGGTTATCCGTGCCCTGCACAAACAGTTGTCCCCGGAACGCGACCCGAACATCTTAAGGAACCTATTGGCGGAGGGGACCGGCGCTGCAACCTATGTGCTGTTCGCTGCTTTCGGGCTCATGAGGCTTGGATTCCACGGTGCGCAACCGGCGGCCACCGGCGTGCTGTTGCTGACCGCAAGCCTCGGCTCCGTTTGGTGGTGGATCGCGTGGAACTCGGTAATGCCTCCGCACAAGCTAGCGCGCGCTGTCAACGGCGGCACCCGCAAGGCATGGCAATGCGCAGTCCTCAGCCTGCTGGTTCTGGGAATGATCGTGGTCGGAACTGTCATTGTCACAACCCACGACTTTGTGCTGGTCCCCAACTTTCCGCGCCGCTAGGACCGATGGAACTGATTGAAAAACTCCTGTTGCAATGACCGTTGGAATCCGCCGATCGCCTAACGGTCGCTATTGAGAGAGGCTCCACGCGGGACACTTACTCATGGACTGCATGATTGGGTATCGATACCCACACCCGACGACAAAGGATCTCTATTTTCCGATCCCAGCCCTCCCAGAGAACCTTGAGACGATAACGATTCTCCTCTGCCTCTAGGGTGACGAGGGAGACTTCACTGAAACCCCAGTTGACCTCTTCAGGATGCTTCACGGAAACATCCATCAAGGCTCCTACCAGGGTCAGGGAGTCCACTGCTTCCAAATGAATCTCGACATCATATGGAGCATCAATTGACGACGGAATCCATTTAGAGCACCCGTAAACCGATCCCTAACCGGGGCATACTCGGACCGGTTTGGCAGCATCACCCACCACAGACCTCGATAGACTTCGGCCGTGATTGAAACCCTTGCTGCCCAGATCGCGTCTTATCTAGATGATCCAGACGTAATGCTGCTGCCGGCCGACCCCAAGAAAGAGTCAAGAGCTAACACGTGGGCGTACTCTGTAGCTCCTTCGCACCGATCTTCTGCCGCAGATATTGCTGCCGCGCTCGATGAAGTCGTCAATGGACTGCGGAACCGATTCAAAGCGGCTCCCCACCGGGGAACTTTCTACGCTTGGTATGACGAACAGGCTGGTCAGCTGCGTTGTTCCCTAACCTCGCAAAACCAGTTGCCCTTTGGAGGCAGAATCCGTATGACCAATGATTCAGCCCTAGTCATAGACCGGCTACTCTCAGACCAGAGCCCCGGATTCATCAGCTTCGATAGGCTGCGAGAGATCCACTTTTCCGCCCCCTCCACGAAGGAGGCCGAGAAGGAAGAGTTGCTCGTATGGGCTGTCCTTCTATGAAATCGCCGGAAGAAGGAATGGCGCTCAATCACTAATTCTGAGGCATCCAACCGTGCCGCTACTGGAGCACGACAGGCTGAAGCTCGAGGGGCTGGCGCATGTGGCTGCCACCGAGGCTCCGTCGGTATCTGGCTTCGGCACGGCTGCCGAGCGCGCGAACCAGTTCCCCAGGAAGAAAATGCGAACTAGGGGGCGCACCTTCGTCAGCGTCCGTGCGGGACTGCCGATCCGACGCTCGTCTTATCAATGGATCCGTTGATGAGACCTCGTCGCCGAGACATCCCACCATCTCGGTCCGGGGATTCCTGTTCGCTGTTTAGTCCCAGCAATGTGTCTCACCGCAGTGATTCTCAACATCACAGTTTTTGATCCTTTGCTAGGACCCGGAGAACTCTCTACTGCCACGGGTGGTTGCCAAGGTACCTTGACAGGACGCCATCATGAGGACACGCTGACGCTATGGCAAGGTACAGCGGCGGTCCGACTGTCCATCGGGCGATGAAAGGTCCTCGCGTGACGGGGGTGTCGAGATCGAGCCCGCAGGGCTGGAAGGCGGAGGTAGTCACCACGCTGAGGGCTATACAAGAAGTCCGCCAGGAGTGCGATAACACTGAACTCACTACTGTGAAGCACGCGCGGAAGGCCGGCCTGTCTTGGGCGGAGATCGCGACCGCCCTCGGGGTTTCCCGCCAAGCGGTATGGGAGCGGTGGCATGAGATCGACGAGACCCTGCCCAAAAATGATGCGTGGGGGCCCGCCGCGCTTTGTGACGCGGGGTCTGAAGACGGTATGGCGCCGGATAGCACGCCGGGATGAGGCAAATGAGGCTGCGGTACACGGGAGTCTGTCGGCTATGCGGAACCTCCCTCGCAGCGGGAACAGAAGCACTCTATGAGCGTGAGACCAAGACCATCCATTGCTTGGTATGTGCCACTGCGTCGGGACAAGCACTCTCTCCGGGTCCGGAAGCAACACATGATGGAGTGCTGCCACCTGCAGCCGGGACAGCAGGATCCTCGGCCCGTCGCGAGTATGAGCGCCGTAAGAGCAAGGACCAGGACACTCTGCGTGAGAAATGGGGACCTTTCGGGGGCTTGGCTGTCGCGCTCTCTGATGATCGGCCGTCCACCAAGTCTTGGTCTCAAGGCGCCATCGGTGAGGAACGCTTGGGCGCTGAGCTGAATGCGTTGACCTCGGAGGACCTGGCTGTCCTGCATGACCGGCGAATCCCGGGCTCGAAGGCCAACATCGATCACATCGTTATTACTTCCGGCGGGATGTGGGTAATTGATGCCAAACGGTATAAGGGGCGGCCTGAAGTGAAGATCGAAGGCGGCTTTCTTCGTCCACGCGTCGAGAAGCTGCTCGTGGGCAAACGCGATTGCACGAAGCTCGTTGATGGTGTGCTCAGGCAGGTTGCTGTCGTGCGGAACCATGTTGGGGATGTTCCGGTCAATGGCGCGCTGTGCTTCATCGACGCGGATTGGCCGCTGTTCGGGGGAGCGTTCACGACACGTGGCATTGAAGTGCTCTGGCCGAAGCGGCTAGGCAAAGTACTTACAGCGCAGAGGACCGGCGACGTTGACGTGCCAAAGATGAGGGAATCAATAGCTTCGCGATTCAAGTCAGCCTGACGGTGGTGTCGATGGTCGCATAGGCACGGAAGCACCGCTAAGGGATTACTGAACTGAGGACTACTTCGACGGACTCTCGTGTAGCCATATCGCGCGGTCCAAATCCCGCGGTTCGACAGAGAGCTCCGTGGCCGCGAGTTGGAGGAGCTGTCGTGTTCGTGCAGGGGTAAGTCTGTTGCCATCGCCGAGAGCTCGGGCGAGGTAGCGCTGCACCATCACGTCTGGTTTTGTTTCGGTACTGACTCCGGCGTTCATGATCAGGTATGACCAGGCAAGCGGGCCAAAGCCTTTGACGGAGAGCCATGCTGTCTTAGGGGCGGTACTTCCGTTGGCCGCGGCGGTTCGGAGATGTTCGGTGGTTGTTACGGCGGTGTCCAAGGCAGCGAGCCGGGAGAGGCCCTCGTAGATACCCTCGGGCCGCAGGCGGTCTGTTCCAGGGAGCTTGCTTTCGTTGCACAGGATGTCACGGGCAAAGTCCGCAGGGCCACCCGCACTGTCCATGGCCTCTATCAGGTCTGCGCCACTATCAGTGTCGGCCGTTGAGCGAAGCGCACGGTACCGGGCAAGTACATTTGTCGCTGCGGCCGAGCTTGCGCGCAGGGAGTATGCGGAATTCAGTGCGCAAAGCGCAAGAGAGCCGCGAAACTCCACCGGGGCGCTCCACTCAGAAGGATCGCCGAGATCCTCAGCAATGGCCTTCACGAGGAGATCTAGTTCAGTCATGCCCGGATCATAACTGGGATTCGACAGTGCCAGCGGGACCCTAAGATCAAAGGACCGTTCTGACGGCATGCCGCCACCCCGGAAATCTGGCCATTTGATCGGTCCGTGGCCGCTTTGGTCGTTTTGGCTGGGGCAAGCCATTTAATCTGACTAATCCGGATCAGATGAGCGAGGCGGTAAATGCCGGTACAGGGTAGTGCGCGCCAGCCCTGTTTTCGTGACGATCTCCCGGATAGTGACTCCCTTATCACGAAGCATCGTGGCATGTTCGAGCTTGTCGGGATCGACTACGGAGGGCCTTCCGGTACGCCGGCCGTTGGCCGTAGCCACAGCTCGGGCATGTGCAGCTCGTTCGGCCGCGTAGGTTCGCTCCATCTCGGCGAAGAGCGCGAGCATGACAACGGCCAGCTGCGCCATCGGACTGTCTGGGTCCGAGGTATCGATGGGCAGGGGATCGGCCAGCGTTCGGACACCCACGCCGCGCTCCTTGAGCTCGTGCATTAGGTTGAGGGTGTCTCGGACTGTTCGGCCTAGCCGGTCCAAGGTGTGCACGACGATTACATCGCCTGCCCTTGCATGGTCCAGGGCACCTTGAAGGCCGGGCCGGTCCCTTGTGGCTCCGGACTTCTTGTCGGCAAAGACCTTGGTGATACCGGTAGCGGCCAAGGCATTCAGCTGCCGGCCTAAGTCTTGTTTCGCCGTCGAGACTCTCGCATATCCAATATCCATGCTCAAACCGTACCGAAAGTTGTCTTTGTGACGGGTGATGATTGCGCATGTTTTGGAATAACAAACGGGACATCAAAGTGACACGGAATCCAGCTGCGCCGAACTGATGGGAAGTATCCCGCGCGAGTGTCCCGGTTCTAAGGAAGTGGGACACATGCAGTCGGACCCTTTACCCTCAAGTCGATGGTTGTCCCAGGGGGGGACAGTCTGATATTGTCCCAGCATGGGACACCAAAAGCGATACGCAGAAATATCCGAGGAAGACGCGCTTGCTGCCTGGAACCACATCAGCCAAGCAGATATGGCCCGAGGCATAATCCTGAAAGAGGTGGTGCATCTTCTGACCAGTAGGGGATGGACTGTCCGCCAGATCGCCGGGCATTTGGGCGTCAGCAAATCCCAGGTCAACCGCATCGCAAGCCACAAGCTCCAAAACGTGGTTCCTGCCGGTAAAGCGGGGGACCAAGCGCTGGAATTCGCGGACCGTGCGTGGCAGCACGTCGGAGGCCGGCCCACTGGGTTGCCTTGGGGTGAGGAGCTGTAGTGCCGTTCCGGACCTCGAGCTATGCAACGAATCCCGCGGACTTTACCTGAACCGCTCTGTTGGACGGATGTCCGACGAATTCAAGAAACACCCGCGGAACCCGCATCCTCAATCACCCTCCGTCTTGACGGTTTTGTGGGCAGAATAGGCTCATGTGCGGCAGATACGTGATGTCCAAAGCAGCGAGCGATCTTCTGAGCCACTTTGAGGCCAAGGAAGTTGAAGGCAGCCCTCCTGGGCCGAGCTGGAACGTCGCCCCGACCCAGAACGTGCCAATCGTGGCCGAACGCCTGGACGAGGGCACGATTGACCGGCGCCTGCTGATTGCGAAATGGGGTCTGGTGCCGTCCTGGTCAAAGGATGTCAAGATCGGGTCCAGGCTTATAAATGCCAGGAGTGAGAGCATTTTGGAGAAGCCCTCGTTTAGGTCGGCCGCGGTGAAGCGCAGGGCGATTGTTCCTGCTTATCCGGTACAGCTTCCGACTGTTCTTTAACGTCTTCAACAGGAACTGATGGCGCGTTGTCGCTGTCGAAGACAGCGCTATCCGGTATTGGTCTTCACCGGGCAGATCCCGGGTTTCCGTTCGTCGTTCACTTCCAGTCCCACCTCAGTTGGCTTCCGAACGGGAGGCTGATGGGGGAGGGGAGCTGACCAATGGCGAGAGTTCAGCGAGTTCAAGTCGATGGTGCCGAAACCACGTGGACAGTTCTCGGAGGCGATTTCCTTCCTATTCCAGAGATAGAGCTCTACTTCGAGCACCTGAGACAGACCGGCCATTCACCCAACACCGTTAAGTCTTACTCGCGATCGCTCTGCCTGTGGTGGGACTTCCTGGAAGCCCGCGGCCGAACCTGGGCCCAAGTGAAACTCGAGGACATGTCAGCCTTTCTGGCATGGATTCGTACTGGGATTCCCCCAGACGTGGTTCCTCTTTACATGACCGCCACGGCTTCCAAGATCGCTCCCTCAACAGCTGCCCTGAGAATCCAGGCCGTGCGCTCCTTCTATGCGTTTCATCAGTGGCGCGGGTACGACTTCGGGGCAATCGTCTACTCCGACCGCCCCTCACGGAGTCCCTATATGCCGTTTCTGGGGCATGCAAGCCGTGGACTCCGCCGGAGTGCGTCGGTCAGCGTGCCGAAGCGGCGGTCCAGCGCTCCTATCTTGACGGTTCGACAGATCGACGCGATCAAGGATAACTGCGGTCGCTTCGATCCGAAAGCAGGGGAGTGGAACGGGTCTGTCCGGGACCTCTTGCTTTTCACCTTGTTAGAGGAGACCGGGCTCCGGCTGGGTGAGGCTCTGTCTTTAGAGCATCGGGACTGGCATTCCGGCCGCGGGGAAAACCCCTATCTTGAGGTCGCCCCGCGCGATGACCACCCGTACGGGCTACGGGTCAAAGGCTCGCGATACCGCAAGATCCATATCTCCGATGGCTTGGACAGGCTCTACGCCGAATACGTCTGGCAGTTGTGTGAAGCGGGAATGGATCTGGTTGTGTCATCGATGGATGAGGCCTACGTGTTCGTCAACCTGAGACGGGGGCACGAGTTCAAACCCCTGAGGTCGGAAACCGTCTACAAACGCGTCGGTCGCATTCGAAGGGACCTAGGCTCTGCGGTGCCGCAGGACTGGACGCCTCATTGGTTCCGCCACACCCATGCCACGGCAATGCTCCTGGCCGGTGCCCCGATCCATGTGGTGAGCCGGCGGCTCGGACACGCTGACGTTCAGACAACCCTGGATCTATATGCCTGGGTCACCGATGACGAGGAACTCCAGTCCCTTGCCGACTGGCAAAGACTAACGAACCGATGGAGGGTCCAGGATGAAATCCGCTGACGCGAGAACTCTGGAGGCGCTGAGCCTCAACGGCAGAAATCCTTTCACGGCCGAGGCCAGCCGAGCATTAGGCAACCAGGTTCCACTGGATATGCGGTTACTGCACTACACCCGGACCACGATCCCGGCGCAGTATCTCCCCTTCTTCGCTTACTACCACTCCAAGATCGGCAATATTCATCTGGACGGGCTCCCACCGGTAATGCAGCGGGAAATGCAGTACGTCATCTGGCGCATCGTTCAAGGTGGCGGCCGTGTTCCCTGCTCGCCGCTGGGACTGCTCGTCAGGGAACTGGCAGAGACTTCCCGCCGGCTGAAAGCAGAGGGACAGGATGGGGAAAGCCTGATGGACCGCACGCCATCCCAATGGCGGAAAGAGCTCAGCAGTTCCTGGGCGACAAGAACCCGGGCGCTGCCCAACCCCTCAACGTTGCGAACCATTACCGGACCGCTGGACCGTGCCTCGAAGTTGTTGTGGTTTGCCTACGACGACGGCCCTTGGTGGAAACGGGAAGTCTGGTCATTGGAATTGGACGCCAGCATCCCACGGGGACGGAACGTCCCGCCCAAGACAACCGCCATCCATTGGCACGAAGTCGCACCAGCCTGGCTGAGGCAGGGCGGGATGTTCTTCGTCAAGACCGAGCTGGAACGAGGTGACATCGCGTGGGGAACGGTACTGCAGAGACACAACGGGATCAAAATTTTCGGCAGGTTCCTCACCCGTCGAGGTGTCGACACTCCGCTGCTGGCCAAGGATACCCGGGAACGGCGGGCCTTGATGCTCGACTTTCTTTCGGAGAGTGCCTTCAAGACCCGAAGCGGCAGCAGACGCGAGCTCTCTGGCGTTTCCTCCATAGTGGCCGCGGTTCGGGGGCTGTATGAGTTCATGGTCGATCAGGCCAGTGACGCGACACAGAACGGAATCGATGCCCGCTGGGCAACTCTATCCCCGGACTATCTTCGCCTCATTCGACCAGGTGACCTCCCGCGGAAGTCGAAGAAAGAGCCGCTGGACGAAACCCGGCTCTATTCCGAGCACACGATGTCCCAGATCGCCCAGCACGCTCCATTGCTGGGGACCTCAAGGTCGGACGGAGGTCTGGGAGATCCCCAAGCGATGCGGATACTCCTTTTGCTCATCGCGACAGGTCGCCGCGCGAGCGAAATCTGCATGATCGATGTCAATCCGTTGATACCGGTTCCGGGAGCGGAAGACCCGGGGTCGGAGAGGATCGCGAAGTTGCGGTACCAGCAGACCAAGATCGACGGAGCACCCGAAACGATCTTCATTGATTCGGAGGCTATGGAGATCATTGCCGAGCAGCAGCGCTGGCTCAAAGAGCATCTTGACCGGAATCAGATAACAGAGCCTCCGCAATATCTGTTCATCCGGAGCCATAACAACCTGCACGGTCAACGCCCCTACAGCAGCCATGTTTTCCGCACGCAGCTGCGCAAACTGGTCGACCTCGCCGACATCCGCGACGAAAACGACCAACCACTCAAACTGGCCAGAACGCACAACTTCAGACACACCAAGGCCACAAACCTGCTGAACGCAGGCGTCCCGCTCCACGTCGTCCAGCGATACCTCGGCCACACCACCCCCGAGATGACCATGCACTACGCCCAGACACTGGACGCAACGGCAAAAGCAGAATTCATCAAGTACCGCAAGCTCACGGCGGAGGGCAGCCAGCCGCGCATGTCCCCGGAGGACCTCTACGAGCTGATGGCCCTCGACGCCCGCACCGACCGTGTCCTTCCCAACGGATGGTGCACGCTCCCGCCGGCCCAAACCTGCGCAAAGGGCAACGCGTGCCTGACCTGCGACCTGTTCGTCACCGACGAACGATTCCTCGGTGTCCACGAGGGTGAGCTGGTTGCGCTGGACGCCCTCGTCGACAAACGCCAGGAAGCCCACCGACAGCGAACCGGCGAGCCGATGAGCGAGAACCACGTGTGGCTTACCCTTCGCCGACGGGAACAGCGCGCCCTGGAGGGCATCGTCGACGCCATCAAAGATCCCGCACGCGGCACGGCACCCGTGGCCGGAGCTGGAACATTGGCGCGGACAGACTCCGACGTTCAACGTGCTCCCCGTCAGGTCTCCGGCTAGATGTCCGGGGGCAATATCGAAAGCCTCCAGCGAGCCGCCCAAGCGAAGCAGGAAGCCGCTACAGCCCGCGCCGAGCAGGGACTGCGTAGGTTACTCAAAACCGGCCGCCCGATCACTTTCCAGACAGTGGCAACAGAAGCAGGAGTCTCTAAGGACTTCCTCTACCGTACCCTCGACCTGCGCGAACGCATCATGGACCTCCGCGACAAAACCACCGCACCCGCGGCGGCCGCCGCGCTGCCCGAGCCGCGACTCCCTGACACCAGCAGCATCGTCAGGACCCTCACCGCCAAACTCACCCATGAACGATCAACCAACCGGAAAAAGATCGCCGAACTCGAAGCCGCCCTCGCAGCAGCCCACGGAGAAATCCTCCAGTTGCGGCGCCAAAAACCTGTCTTGCCCGCAGACACGGGACCAACCCGGCAATAGGCCATTGGCATCCGGCACCCGGGCCCAACAGTTCGACCAAAGCCTTTTTGTTCATCTGGTCCGCGGCCCGGGGTGGGACTCCATCATCGCAGTGATGGTCTGGGTCATGGCCAGGTCCTGTCACGGATGGGAGTGACGACCGGCCGGCCCGGCCGTCACCCCCACCCTAGATCCGCACTGCAGACGACGCCCGGTGTGTTTCCGGCCTAGGTTTTTGTCGGGCGGCTTGGTGCGTCAGGATCCGCCTGCGGGACGGAAGCTCGTTCCCCCGTCGGTGGAGATGACAATCCCATCGGGAGTGGCAGCCCAGATCCAGGGGTTCCCGTACGCTCCATTGACGGCCGTGATGGCCAGGACTTCACTATCCATTCTGCCCTTTTGGGTCCAGGTGGAGCCGCCGTCGGATGAGTAGTAGGCGGTTCCGTCGGGGGCCACGCCTGCCGCTTCGTCGGGATCGGCGAAAGCGGCGTACTGGAGTACCGGGCCGGTCTTGTTGAGGGTCCAGGTGGCTCCGCCGTCGGTGGAGCGTTGGATCCCTTCGGTGGTGGTGCCCAGCACGGTGTCGCTGTCAGGGTGCCCGGCCAGGACCGCCGGTGCGAACATGGCGGCGACAGTGTTCCAGGTCATCCCGTCGGGGCTGCTTCGCAATTGTCCGTCGTACGCGACGATGCCTGACTTGGTGGTGGTCATGGCATGGAAATCGGATTCGCCTTGCCGGGAGAGCTTCTCCCAGGTTTGTCCTCCGTCGGTGGATTTGATCAGGCCGATGGGATTGGGCAGGTCCGAGCCTGGGCCGGGGTGGCCGGAGGCGAAGAAGATGCCGTCCTTTCCGGCGGTGAACCCCATCAGGTCGTTGGTGCCACCGATCTTGGTCGCCGGCTGTTTGGTCATGTCGAAAAGACCGTCGTGGGTGGCCAGTAGTACCTGGCCGGTGTCACCGTCCACGGTGAGTCCGTGCACGTGGCTGCTGGGCAGGGCGTTATCGGTCAATTGAATGGTCGGTGTGCCGGTCGCCGACGGGTTTGCCGGGGCGCAAGCAGCCAAGCCGAGGACGAGCAGGGCGCCGGTAACGACGGCTCCCGTCCGCGCGGCAGTGGTAGTTGAAAGTTGCATGGAAAGCTCCAAGTAGAGGAAGGGCGGACGTCCGGCGCCGGTCCCGCTCGTCAGAGAGACGGGACCGGCGCAACAGGGGCTGGCTAGAGGGTGGTCAGCAGTTGCTGCATTTCCTGGATTTCGGCTTCCTGGGCACTGACAATGTCCTTGCTGAGCTGCACCGCGTCCGGGTTCTTGCCGTCCGTGGTCTCGGTCCGGGCCATGGTCACGGCGCCTTGGTGGTGGGCAATCATCTGGGTCAGGAACAGCTTGGCTGCCTCAACTCCCTGGACGGCGTCGAGCTTCGCCATGTCCTCAGCGCCCATCATGCCGTCCATGCTGTGTCCGGTGGGTGCTTGGGTGGATTCGTCCCAACCCTTCAGCCAGCCGGTCATCTTCTCGATTTCCGGGCCCTGGGCTTCCTTGATCCGGGTAGCCAGTGCCGTGACCTCCGCAGGGATGTCCTGCTTTTCGAGGATCGTCTCGCTCATCTCGACGGCTTGGGCGTGATGGGGAATCATCATCTGAGCAAACATGACGTCCGCGGCGTTGTGCTCCGCCGCCGCGGCGGGGCTGGACGAGCTGCTGCCGTGGTCCATTCCGGGCATGGATGTCCCGGAGGATCCGGAACCGCCGGAGGCGCCGCAGCCGGCCAAGGCAATTGCGGTGGCGATCGCTGTCGCGGCTACAGGTAAAAGCTTCTTCGTGTTCATGAAAATCAAGTCCTTCACAAGTTTCCGGGGGCGCGCAGGCGCCCCGCAGGAAGAGAGGTGTGTGCAAAAGCGGAACGTGCGACAGCCCGGTCGGGCTGCCGACGGCAACTAGATAGGTTGCCCGGAACCAGGCAGAGGGGTGTACCTACGTCCTGCTGATGGACAATTCACCCGGTGAAGGACTGCCGGGACGGTACGAGCGCGGAACCCGGGACGCGGCGGCAGAATCCGGGGAGGGCACCGTGGTGGAGACAGTGTTGTCCGGAAGGGGCGCTGCCAGGCCAGCTGGCGCCACGGACGGGATGCAGGAAGCGGCCATCGCGTGCTGGCTTGAGCAGTTCCCTGAGCACGAGCACTGCGCCGGGGACACGGCGTCGCCCACCGGCACCGGGTCCTGGACTACCGCAATCTCTGCCGCCGTGGGCGCGTGGTCGGTGTGTCCGGTGCCGGCGGCAGACGTTGGTGCCCCCGGGACGGTCGCCGCCGCGTGCGCCGAATGGGAGCCTGTCATGACATGCATGCCCAGGATCCCTGCGATGAGGGCGAGAACTGCGGCCAGAAGCCCGGCGCTGAGCAGGACGGATCCGCTGGTGGTGCGCTGCGCTGCCATCCCGTCCTCCTGTCTGCGTGTTGTTTCAGGCTACCGGCAACCGGCGACCCCACCCCCAGTGGGGGCGGGTCGCCGGTGCAGGACCCTGTTGGGTCAACGAACCTGCGAAGGGTTCAGTTTCACCCGCCGGAGCAGCTGGGCGTTCAGGGCGACCACGATCGTGGAGACGGACATCAGGACCGCCCCGGCAGCGGGGGAGAGCACTATCCCCGCGAACGCCAGGACGCCGGCGGCCAGCGGCACGGCGATGACGTTGTAACCGGTCGCCCAGACAAGGTTCTGCCACATCTTGGTGTAGCTTGCCCGGGACAGGTCCACCATGGACAGCACGGCACGTGGGTCGTTGCCGGCGAGGATCACCCCGGCCGATTCCATGGCCACATCGGTGCCGGCCCCAATGGCGATACCAACCTCCGCGCGGGCCAGGGCAGGGGAGTCGTTCACGCCGTCTCCGACCATCGCAACCTTCATGCCGCGGGCCTGCAGCTCGGCGACCTTTTTGTCCTTATCCGCGGGCAGAACTTCGGCGAAGACCTCATCGATGTTCAACTCCGCGCCCACCGACTTGGCTACCTGGGCTGCGTCACCGGTGATCATGGCAACCTTCACGCCCCGGCTCTGCAGTGCCGCCACGGCCTGCCGGGACTCGGGACGGATCGCGTCCTCGAGGCTCAGTGCCCCCAGCACCTGTTCGCCGTCGATGACGTGCAACACGGCTGCGCCGCGCCCCATCCATTCGCGGGTTGAGGCCGCCAGCGGTTCGGGCTCGGCGAGTCCGAGTTCGCGCAGCAGCGCCGGCCCGCCGACCTGGATGGTTCGGCCATCGATCATGGCCCGCACACCGCGGCCTGTCATGGAGGTGAAACCCGTCGCCTGCGGAAGTTTCAGGCCTTGGTTGTGTGCTGCCCGGACGATGGCCCGGGCTACGGGGTGTTCGCTGTCGGATTCGACGGCTGCGGCCAGGGCCAGCAACTCGTCATTGCCGGCGCCGTTAGGGGTGGCGGTGTTCCTGACCTCGGGTTCGCCTTTGGTCAGGGTTCCGGTCTTGTCGAACAGGACCACATCGATGGTGCGCATCCGTTCCAGTGCGATGCGGTTCTTGATCAGCACCCCGGCCCGGGCGGCCTGTTCGGTGGAGATCGCGATCACCAGCGGGATGGCCAGCCCGAGGGCGTGCGGGCAGGCAATGACCAGAACCGTCACGGTGCGGGTGACGGCCTCGGGCAGGCTGCCCAGCAGCGCCCAGGCAACGAACGTGATGACACCGGCGATGGTTGCGAAGTAGAACAGGAACGCAGCTGCCCGGTCCGCAAGAGCCTGCGCTTTGGAGGAGGAGGCCTGCGCTTCGGCTACCAGCCGTTGGATGCCGGCCAGTGCCGTGTCATCCCCGACGGCCGTGACGGTGGCCCGGACGGTGTTGTCAGTGGCAACGGTCCCGGCCACGACCGGGTCCCCCACGGTGCGCAGGACCGTTTTGGACTCACCGGTGATCATGGACTCATCAAACTCGGCCTGACCGTCAACGACGGTGCCGTCGGCGGGCATCCGCGCGCCGGACCGGACCAGGACAATGTCACCGGTCCTCAGTTCGGAAACCATGACGGTTTCGACGCCGGTGTCGGTGACGCGTTCTGCTTCGTCGGGCAACAGGGCCGCCAGCGCGTCCAGGGCGCCCTGGGCCGAGCCGAGGGCCCGCATTTCGATCCAGTGGCCGAGCAGCATGATGGCCACCAGCAGCGCCAGCTCCCACCAGAAGTCCAGATCGAAGTTCCCGATCCGCAGGCTGGTAGCCCAGGACGCGACGAACGCGACCGTGATGGCCATGCTGATCAGCAGCATCATCCCTGGCTGCCGGTTCCTCAGCTCGTTCAGGCCGCCCTTGAGGAACGGCATCCCTCCGTAGAGGAAGATCACCGTGCCAAGCACAGGTGGGATCCAAACCGAGCCCGGGAATTCCGGGGGCATGTACCCCAGAAGGTGCCCGAACATCGGGCTGAAATATACAACCGGGACCGAGAGGATCAGCGTCAGCCAGAACCGGTCCTTGAACATGGCCGTGCTGTGTCCGGCGTGTTGGCCGTGGCTGTGCACGGCATGGTCATCCCGGTCCTCGTGGCCGGTCAGGTGGCCGTGGTGCTCAATCGCGGGTGGTGTTATCCCGTCCGCAACGGATCGGGTGGTTGGTTCCCGGTCGGCTTCGCTTACCGGTGATGGGTGGTGGTCATGGTGATGGTCGTGCTCTGCCATGGTGCGCTCCTCCAGTGACGGCCGCGACATCGCACGAAGGCGGCGCAGGCCGGTGTGGGTTCGAACTAGCTGGTCAGGCTGTATCCAGCCGACGTGACGGCGTCCCGGACAGCCGAAGGATCGGCCGGTCCGGAAACGACGAGGCGGGAGATGCCGCCGGGGACAAGTTCAACGGTCGCGGTGTCAACGCCGTCGATGGCTTGGACGGCCTTTTCGACGCTGGCGACACAGCCGCCGCAGGTCAGGCCTTCCACGGAGAACTCGACTCCGGCGGCCGTGGCACCTGTCGTGATGCCCTTGTCGGTGGAGCAGCAGCCGAGGCCCGATGATGAAGACGTCAGTGGCAGTTCGGTACGTGATGGTGTTTGCATGTCAGTTCCATTCATTGCAGAAGATGCGATGGTGCTGTGGTTGAACGGTTGTAAAGAGGCGAACCAAAACCGGCCTCCGCGACATACCACTCACTGACAACACAGCCAATATACCCCCGGGGGGTATATCTTGCAAGAGGTGTGCAAGGAGTCCTTGCACAGCATCGTTCATATATGTAAGTATCTGCGTATGAATGCAGATAAGCAGAGTTGCGCGCTGACGCCCGACAGTGAGTACGTGGAGCTGGCCGTGGAAGTCTTCGCGATGCTCGCTGATGCGACCCGGGTGCGCTTGATCCTGGCCTTGAGACACGGCGAGCTTCCAGTGAATGCGCTGGCCGAAAAGACCGGAAAGTCAGCAGCTGCGGTATCTCAGCACCTGGCAAAGATGCGGCTTGCGCGGATGGTCTCGACCCGGCAGGAAGGAACCAGGGTCTACTACCGGCTGCAGGACGGGCACGCGTGGGAGCTCGTCGCAGATGCCATCCATCAGGCCGAACACGCCCTCGGCACCGCACCACACCACCACCTCCTGCCGCATTCCGGCAGCGAAGCGGCGGGGCAGTGAGCGAGCCGACCACCCACACGCATGGCCACAGGCATGACGAACATCCAACCCGCGCCCATCATCATCACGACCACAGCGGGCACAGCCACGGAGGTTTCCTCGGATGGGTGAGGAATCTGCTGGTCCCGCACTCCCACGACGCAGCTGACTCGGTGGATTCCGCGCTGGAGAGCAGCGCCCAGGGAATCCGGGCAGTGAAGATCTCGCTGGTAGGACTGGGACTGACGGCCCTGTTCCAGCTTGTCATTGTCCTGATCAGCGGTTCGGTCGCGCTGCTGGCCGACACCGTTCATAACTTCTCGGACGCCCTGACGGCCGTGCCGCTCTGGATCGCATTCATACTTGGCCGCCGAGCGGCGACCAAAACCTACACGTATGGGTTCGGCCGCGCGGAGGACCTCGCCGGGCTCTTCATCGTCGCGATGATTGCACTCTCGGCCGTGGTCGCAGCGGTCGAATCTTTCCGACGTCTCTTCGAGCCCCAGCCAGTACAGAATCTGGGCTGGGTCCTCGCCGCAGGGCTTGTCGGCTTTGCCGGGAACGAGCTCGTAGCGATTTACCGAATCCATGTCGGGCGGAAGATCGGCTCTGCCGCGTTGGTCGCGGACGGCATCCACGCCCGCGCCGACGGGTTCACTTCCCTGGCCGTCGTCGCCGGCGTGCTCGGCATCTGGCTCGGGTTGCCCCTCGCTGACCCGATCATCGGGCTGCTCATCTCCGCCGCGATCGCCGTTCTCCTCTGGGGAACCGTAAAAGACATTGGCCGCCGGCTGATGGACGGCGTCGATCCAGCCCTCACTGACACGCTCACAGCATCGCTGCGACACCACGGCATCGACGATACCGCGTCCAGGCTGCGCTGGACCGGGCACTGCCTGCAGGCCGAAATCACTGTGCCCGCACAAGGGAGCACAACCATGATCGAGCTGGAGCAACTGACCAGCCGCATCGACCACGCGGCCCGAACGGCGCTGCCGAACATCGGCGCGGTCACTGTCGTCCCACTCCGACACTGACGGCCCCCGGGAAGGATCCGCATGCCTCAGGGGTTTTCGAGCCTTGGGCGGCTCTTCTTGCCGCTGGCGCCCATGGACGACCAGGACCTACCCTTCTGCCGGATAGCCAGAGTACATGTTTGCCTGAATACATCGCAGGATGTACCGTAAAGGCCATGGAAACGCTCACGCAGGCGCCTGTGCTGGCCCGCTTTGGTTACGCGGTCTCGGACCCCACCCGGGCCCGGGTACTTCTGGCCCTCTCGGAGGCCCCGTCCTATCCCTCTGACCTGGCTGACGCGTTGGGTGTGTCCCGCCAAAGCATGTCGAATCATCTGACGTGCCTGCGCGGCTGCGGGTTGGTAGTTGCTGTCCCTGACGGCAGACGGACCCGGTACGAATTGGCGGATGCACGGCTGGGCCATGCCATCAAAGACCTGATCGGCGTGGTTCTGGCCGTTGACCCGGCTTGCTGCGCGCCGGACGGGACGTGCCTGGCATGAGCGCAACCCTGAAAGCTCCAGCACTGGAACGCCGTGCCGTGCTGACTCGTCGCATCCGCCTATTCGCGGCCGCGACCATCACCTACAACGTCATCGAGGCAGTCGTAGCGCTCTGGGCCGGAGGGGTTGCTGACTCCTCCGCGCTGATCGGCTTCGGCCTCGACTCGGTCATCGAAGTGACATCGGCTCTGGCGTTGTCCTGGCAATTCTCCGCCAAGGACCCGGAGCGGCGTGAGCACCTGACGTTGCGGATCATTGCCATCTCCTTCTTCGCCCTGGCCGCGTTCGTGGCTGTGGATGCTTTCCGCTCACTGACCGGGGCGGGGGAGGCCCAGCATTCAACGCCGGGCATCGTCATCGCTGCGTTGAGTTTGGCGATCATGCCCGTGCTGTCGTGGGCACAGCGACGTGCCGGGCGGGAGCTTGGCTCCAGGACCGCCGTCGCCGATTCCAAACAAACCCTGCTCTGCACGTACCTCTCTGCCGTTCTGCTGATCGGCTTGGTCCTGAACAGCACGCTGGGCTGGTGGTGGGCTGATGCCGGCGCGGCACTGGTCATTGCCGGGATCGCGGTCCGGGAAGGCATCAACGCCTGGAAAGGCGAGGCTTGCTGCGCTGTCCCGCACGCCGATCACGGCCACGCTGACGACGAAGACGACGATTGCTGCGCGCCCACCACCAAGACCTCTGCAGCATCTGCTCCGGTAGTCATCGAACTGGCACGACCCGCCGATGAAGAGTCCGCGGATTCCTGCTGTGCCGGGTGCGGATCGGACGCCGTGGCCGAGCCGGTGGCTGCTGAGCTTGGAACAAAGCCGGCCGATCGATGAGCGCAGTCATGTCCGCCCGAAGGATCCGCATCATCATCTGGATCCTCCTCGGCGCAATCGTCGGCGCTGGCGTGATCTGGTACCTAGTGCTCACCGCCAACAAGCCGGCTCCGGCTGCCCCACTCGCGGCCGCCGACGCCCAGCTTGTCAGGGCGGACAGTCACCGGGTCACGAGCCCGGCCACGGAAAAAGCCCAGCTGGTCGAGTTCCTGGACTTCGAGTGTGAATCCTGCCGCTCCGCTGAACCCCTGGTGGAGGAACTGAAGAAGGAATACGGGGACAGGATCACCTTCGTCCACCGCTACTTTCCGCTTCCCGGTCACCGGAACTCCGGCACCGCTGCACTAGCCGTGGAAGCCGCCGCCCAACAGGGCAAATATCAGGAAATGGCCACCAAACTTTTCGCTACCCAACCCGAATGGGGCGAAAAACGGGACTCCCAAGCGGCACTGTTCAGGACCTTCGCCCAAGAACTCGGCGTGGACATGGCACAGTACGATGCCGCGGTCGCGGACCAGGCAACCAAAGACCGGATCAGCCAGGACGTCGCCGACGGCAAGGCTCTCGGCGTGACCGGCACGCCTACGTTCTTCCTGAACGGAAAGAAACTCACCCTGAATACCGAAGCCCAATTCCGGCAGCTCCTCGACGAAGCCGCCCGGTAGACCGCGATCCCAAGAAGCTGCGGGTCATAGGGATTGAAACCTCTTCCAAGCCGGCCACGGTGCTGAAAGTAGGACCGGGTAACCCAAATGACAGGATGGAATCATGTCAGTAGCCAAGTCTATTTTGTTGTTTGCCCTCGCCGCCGCCGCTGAAATCGGGGGCGCGTGGCTGATCTGGCAAGCAATCAGGGAAGGCAAAGCCTGGTGGCTGGCTGGACTCGGTGTCATTGCGCTGGGGATCTACGGGTTCGCCGCTACCCTCCAACCCAACGCGCACTTCGGCAGGATACTCGCAGCCTACGGTGGGGTGTTCGTCGCAGGCTCTCTTGCCTGGGGCATAATCTTCGATGGCTTCCGCCCAGATCGATGGGACATCGCAGGTTCCGTCATTTGCCTGCTCGGGGTAGCCGTAATCATGTTCGCACCACGGAGCGCGGCATGATTCGCATGCAAATTGAAGTGCTCCACATCGACAACTGCCCCAACACTGCGACAACCCTCAACCATGTCGGGGCCGCCCTGGCCGCGCTCGGCCGCCAAGATATTTCCGTCCAACTGCGACGAATCGAGTCACCGGCCGACACAAGCGGAACCTGTTTTGCCGGGTCACCGACGATCGCAGCAGACGGAACCGACATCTTCCCCGGCGCGAATCCCACCAGTGATCTCGCGTGCCGGATCTATCACACACCAGAGGGGCTCTCCGGAACCCCGACGATCAATCAAATCATCGAGGCGCTGAGACATCATGGCATCTGAAATGGAACTCCAGTGCTCCTGCTGCGGCCGATCCATGGAACGCCAGAAACTACACGCCCTCGGCGCGGAACCCGCCTACATCTGCCGAAGATGTGCGCTCTGGGTGGCATTACGCCCACGTTCCTCAACCTGATCCCAAAGACCACTCCATCGAAAACCCCGACGCATCGGACAACGAAAAAGACGCGTCTTTAACAGTCTCAGCTGCATCGATGCTGGGCTTATCACAGGAACTACCGGATAATCCGGCCGATGGCTACTACGAGTGGCAGAAAACCGAGGACGGAAAGAAGATCCCGAACTATCTGTTTTCCGAGAAGGAACCATTGCTCGGCTTCGCCGGCCTGTACGAGTTCTGGCCTGATCCCGCGTTGCCCGAGGATGATCCAGAACGGTGGCTGCTGACCTGCACGGTCCTGACCACAGTCACCCAGGACGCGCTGGGACACGTGCACGACAGATCGCCCGTTATCATCCCGCAGGACCGCTTCGCGGAATGGCTCGACCCTGACCTGACCGACAAAGCCGACGTCCAGCATTTGCTGGACTCCTTGCCGGAACCAACATTGACCCCGCGGACTGTCAGCACCCGCGTCAACAGCGTCCGGAACAACGGACCCGAGCTGATTGAACCAGCTGAGTGAGGCACTAGGAAAGTTGTCCACGACTTCATAGACCACATGCCAGGAAAGCTCGTAGGGCGGGACGCCAAAGTGGAGATCAATTTCAAGAAAGCCCACGCGAAACAAGGTTCGCGCGGGCTTCTTGATGGTTCGGTGATACTAAAACGGGCCCCTGATGAACCACATTGCAACGTCTAAAATCAGACGCGTCACCGTGAGGATGCAGTTCGTCATGGCCCAACGTTCGGGTTTCTTGTCCCCGTTCATGCTTTGCCCTTTCGCCGTTCTGAAGGAACGACAGGGCCACCCATCCCCTAACCAGGGTTAAGGAAATGAGCTTTTTGAGCTAATCTTGGGAGTGTCTAAACCCCTAGGAATTGCTCATTCGGCCCTGCCGATTGACCAAGCTCCTGAAGATCACCCGGCCTGCCAGGGCCGGGTTTTCTTTTTAGGAACCTGTGAGGCTTTTGCCCTAGGAAAAGTCTACCGGCTGGGGTCACACATCAAAGTTGTATCCACAGGCCCGCGCCTGTGGATAACTTCGGATGTGCAGTGCGTACTCTGTGTGACGACGGCGGCAAGGCCCCCTGTAGAACTTGGATTTTTGGCCGGTGCGGTCTGATGATTTTTCCGGACATGAAAATGTGGCAGACCACCTAGACATGATGCTTCTAGGCGCACTCCCGTTCCTACCCCACATCGGAAACTTCACAAAATGGCAATCCGTCTCCTGCGTCCCCGGCATTGTCGACGGACCGTCCGGCCCACGCCCGCAAACCTATTCATTGTCAGCGGTCTCTGACAGACTTCCTGTCAGGAAACCCTGACAGGAAGGTTTACGCGCATGGGATGGACATCCAACGACTACAACCACGAGGGCTATGTTGCTGCGATCGCCCCAGACGGGCGTCTCTCGTCGGGTTCGACCGGAGCAGGACTGTTTGTCCACGGGATCACCGGAAACTACCCGCCGGCAGGGGAGTTTTACCCCGATGAGGAGATCGTCCCGAATGATCTGATCATGAGCTGGCGTGGTGCCTGCACGTGCGGGTGGCAAGGAGAGCTGTGGCAAAGAGTTCTTACGGCTGCCGACGCTGACCTTGCTACCCGTAAGGAGTACGTTCCGAGCGGCGAGTTTGCGGACGTTTCGGGCGAGGTGGAGGAAGCCGTCCGAGAGGAATGGCTTGTCCACATTGCACCGTCTGAAGCGATCTTGGGCATGGAGGCAGCGGCGAAGGAACACCGACAGGCCGGACACCGCTTGGATAAGACTGTCGCGGCCGCGAAGGCGGCCGGCGCTTCCTGGGCGGATATTGGCCGGGCCGCTGGGATCAGCCGCCAAGCCGCCCATGAGCGCTGGGCCGACAAGTAACCCTGCCCGGTGTCGTTCGGGTCTAGGGTGGGCAGTTCCATTCGGGCAGACGTGCGTTGAGTTCCCTGATGCGGTGAGGGTATTGGCGCTTCCTTGCATGGACCCGTTGTCTGGCGATCCAACCGATGGTTCTACCCGCCCTCCTTAGCCGCCGGATTGGTCGGAATACTCATCCCTCGGCCACGAAACTCAACTTCCGGGGAACCTGGGAGCTGAGCAGGCTGGCGCACCCCCTGCGCAATCGGCTCGTACTTGCACCCCCCTTGAAGGTTCGTGCAGGTTCCACTTCGAGTAGGTAGATGTGCTCTATGAGTAGGGTTGAGTAGTGAATCCTAGTGATCGCCGTCGGCCTTGGACGTTCGCCGCGGTGTCCGTCATGGTCATCGCCATGACCCTCCTTATCACTGGCCTAAGCCAGATGCCCTCGATCCAGCTGCTCCCTGGCTACGTTGCTTCCTACCTCCTGATTGGTGTCTGCATCTTCGGCCCGATAGGGCGCATGCCGTCACAGCGTCA
This sequence comes from Paenarthrobacter sp. FR1, assembly GCF_051106045.1. Classification (NCBI taxonomy): domain Bacteria; kingdom Bacillati; phylum Actinomycetota; class Actinomycetes; order Micrococcales; family Micrococcaceae; genus Paenarthrobacter; species Paenarthrobacter sp. FR1. The sequence goes on from NZ_JBPFSF010000011.1 coordinate 94,483, forward strand.
GGCCCTAGCGTTCCTACTGCCCGGTGTGCTGCTCTTGTTGCTAGCGTCCCTAACCCTCGGCTTCTGGTGCGGAGGCTGGCTCCTCGGACTCCCGGCGTGGGGACTCCTTCTCAGCAGATGGACCCCGGAGAATAAGCTCCCAGTAGTTCGAGTCTTGAAGTTTCTGGCGCTGCTCGTTCTAGGCCTGGCAATCTTCATGCTCAACGGGTTCATGGTCATCTTCTTCGTTTTCAGCCTCGGCGCGATATTCCTGCTTCCACTGGTTCCGATTCGCCTCGCCCACCCTGACCTCCGTGCGCACTTTCTGCAGACGGGCGCGGAAGTCCTCCTATCGGTAGCCGCCGTCATGCTGGCCCTATTGCTGCCCACCCCAGAAGGGTCCTGGTCTTCACCGCTCACCCACGCCGGCGGAGCCGCTGCCTTAGGACTGATGATCGCTTTCTGGGCACAAGGCATCCCCCGCCGTTCCGCACGGCTCCGAATCAATGAGGGGGCCCTCCTGTAGCTGCAGCTTCGGAACAGGGTTCCCAGCGGGACTGTTAAAGTTCACTCCTGACGGCTGCCGTGCGGACCCATCCGCGTGCTAGGAGGATGGCTGGCCTTAGATGAACGTTCGCAAAGGCTCCGCATTGGCATGAGAAAAGCATCCGGGATTCTTGTTAAACAGACACACTTGGTGCCGGCCCGCGACGAGTCGCGATCACCAGCTTCGAATCGTGATCAGCGGAGCGGCCACACGACAAGAACCCGGCCAACGAGAGCCAATCCTGCCGCTGACCGAAACTCCTTGGGAACTCGTGGGTAGCGTTTGGAACGGCCTTGGACGGGAATCTGGCCCGTCAGCAGCCTAGGCAAGAGAATTTTTACGCGACCAATTTTCGATGGAGCCAGGCAACGAGGGCCGCTAGTGGACGCTATCGCATGGTTCCCGGATTACGCAGTCCAAGCGTGCGGATTAAGTCCTTCCCCGTCCACCTAGCGTGTGTCGTGCTGGATTATCTGTAGGTGCTCAGCGACGGCCTCCGTCATGGAGGGCCAGAGCCGTCAAAGACGCGTCGTTCACAGTTCGCTTTTGGACTGGCAAACTCCAAGGCGGGTCCGCGATCGAGCATTCTCCAATCAGGGACCTGACATACTGCACAGCGTTCGTGGGGAAAGCCCCATCAAATAAAGACGCGAGAGTCTGGGCTCGGTCTCTTGGACAGGCCGGCTAACTTGAACGTGGTTGCTTCTCGAGTCAGCCGTGTGCCATGACTGGCCGATTCATGGTTTCGAACGGCGACTGGCGGCAATCGCCTAAGCCGAGGCCTCCAACAGTTCGGGCACCCCGGGAATCGGTCGAAGGTGCTCGCTAAGGGCCCTCACAGCGCCTACGGCATCGTGCGTTGCCAGGGATTTCATGATCGCCTGGTGTTGGAGGGTAGTGACATTACGGATTGGCGGACCCGAGATTCTTGCTTGGGCGAGAGCACTTCTTTCGTGAAGTGGACGCAGGGAATCGTAAACCTGCAGGAGGAGGGTATTACCGATCGCCTCAACGCCGGCCCGATGGAACGCGATGTCCAAATGGCCGTACTCGACGAAGTCTTCTCGTACTTTCAGCTCACGGAAGGACAGCATCTCATCCAGCGCGCGTTGCATATCTATTGGAACGCCGACCTTGCGTTCGCAGAGTTCCCTGAGGGAGTGGGATTCGATGGCCAACCGCGCATCGAATACCTCGTAGAGTTCCGTCGCACTGAGGCCATGGACTTGCGCCCCTCGACGGGGCACTAGGTTGACGTACCGTTCGCCAGCGAGACGGTGAAATGCTTCCCGTACCGGTGTTCGCGACAGGCCCGTGGCCTCGCAGACGGTCGTCTCTTCAATGAACGTCCCCGCTGGCAGGGACCCGCTCATTATTTCCGTCCGCAGCCACTCGTAGGCCCTGTCGACTGCAGTCTTCGCCATGCGCACTCCCTCTAACGTTGGGCCTCTGGTGTCGGCCCGCTATAAATACACAGGCAACCATTGACTTGTGATCTAGCTATCAGTGAATATCGTACAGATACATGTTGAATACGTCACGTTACACACCATGTATACATGGAGTATCTAAATTGAGAGGTTGTCATGAAAGTCAGCATCGCCCAGTTGCATTCAACCGATGACATCGAGTCGAACCTTGCAACGATCGAAGAAATGACCGCCGCCGCAGCGGCCGACGGAGCGGACCTGGTGGTGTTCCCCGAATTTGCCATGTACGACCTTCCCCAGCCTGACCACCGTTTCGTCGAGGTAGCCCAGCCGCTGGATGGACCCTTTACAGGGGCCCTGCGGAAGCTGGCCGCCCGGCACGGTGTGGTCATTGTGGCAGGGATGCTCGAAACGGCCGAGGGCGAGGACCGGGCATACAACACCCTGTACGCAGCAGGTTCGGACGGTGCCTATCTGGCGCACTACCGCAAGGTTCATCTTTATGATGCGTTCTCGGCCAGGGAGTCTGACCTGATCCGCGCATCCGACGCTATTGGGCCGGTCCTGTTCGAGGTAGCCGGAACAGTCGTAGGCTTGAGCACCTGCTACGACATCCGCTTTCCGGAGAGCAGCCGTGAGCTCGCGGCTGCCGGCGCGGACTTGATCGTGCTCGCCGCATCCTGGGTTCCCGGCCCACGGAAGGAGGATCACTTGCGTGTCCTGAGTCGAGCCCGAGCCATCGAGAACACCGTCTATTTCCTCACCGCTTGTCAGGCGCCCCCGGTTTCCACAGGAGGCAGCGTCCTGGTCGATCCCATGGGCATTATCGTCGGTGAACTGGGTGAACGTCCGGAGGTCCGCACGTTTGAAGTAGATAAGGAACGCATTGCGGGAGTCCGCCGGGTAAATCCCTCACTGACGGATCGTCGCTTCGAAGTGCGTCGTCTTCAGCCAGCTGAGGAGGTGCGCTGATGTTCACGCTAGGCGCCGTTCCTGAAGTCCTGCCAGCAACGCTCATCGAACGCGCGAGCCTTATCGCATCATCAACCATCGGTCATATGCGTGACCATGGTTTTGCCCATGGATTGAGTGCCCTGACGAATGCGAACACTGCAGTCGGAACGGCCTTCACAGTCCGACTGCCGGATCTGGATTCGACCATTCTCCACTACGCTGTGGACCGGGTGAAGCCCGGTCATGTCCTGGTCATTGATGCCGGTGGCCGCCAAGACCGCGCAAGTGTCGGGGCGATGGTTGCCTTCGCCGCACGGTACCGGGGAGCGGCAGCCATTGTGATCGATGGCATGGCGACGGATCTTCCGGATCTCATCGAGTTTGGGATCCCCGTCTTTGCCCGCGGCGTTAGCCCTCGGACGACCCGCGTGCTTGGCATCGAAGGTGCCATGAACGTCCCCGTAACCATTGCAGGAGCCGCGGTCCAGCCGGGCATGCTGGTCATCGCGGACCAAGACGGCGTCACATTCCTGGACCACGCCGATTTCCTGGCGATTGCCGACCGTGCAGAAAAGGCCCAAGAGATAGAACCGGGCATCAAGCAAGCGGTCGCCGCCGGCAAGGCCCTATCAGAGCTCTCCGGGGCAGCCGACCTCGTTGAAGCGAAAGCCTTGGCTCTGGCCTGAACCTCCGCCCCTCTCACCGTTCACCCCATTTTTAGGAGACACCATGAACCACCCACGCAATCTAGGTGTAGGGCTCGTAGTCGGCCTTTCGGGCATCGTTGCCCTCACCGGCTGCGGCCCACAGGAAACCAGCCAGCCGGCCGCGTCCGTTAGCTATGACTGCGCGAAGCCCACGGCTCCGGCCCAGCCCATCCATGTGACTTTCGCCGCCAACGCTATCGTCAGCAACGGGGCCGTCTACGCAGGGCTGAAAGAAGGACTCTTTCAGAAACAAGGGCTGGACATCGAAATCCAGCCGGTCGCTAACGTTGCGGCAGCCATCTCCTCTGTCCAAGGCGGGACAACCAATTTTGGCTTCGCAACTTCCGTGTCATTGTTCCAGGCTATTGACAGCGGAGTTCCCATTTCCGTCGTGGCCCCATTCGCAGGCATAGCCCCGAACTACTACGACAACATGAAGAAGGGCGTCGATGGTTACACCACAGAGGTCACCGCGCTGGTCGCCGCTCCCGGAAAGAACATCAACGCAGTAGCCGACCTGGCGGGTAAGACCGTGGCCGTAGCCGACGCGCGCGGCCAGTCAGAACTCACCACTCGTTATGTCGTCAAAGAAGCCGGCGTTGACCCGGACTCGGTCAAGTACACCGTCATGTCCTTCCCTGATTCGCTCAACGCCTTCAAGGCCGGCCAGGTTGACGCCATCTTCAGCGTCGATCCTTTCCTGAAGCAGGCAACTGACGCGGGAGGAAAGATCATTTCGTGGCCGGGGGTCGAGACGTTCCATGACGGACCGACGTCGGCCATCATCGCTTCGAACGATTACATCAAGTCCGAACCTGAGATCGTCGCGCGGTTCACCTGTGCCGTTCAGGCGTCAAACGAGTTTGCCAACGCCAATCCGGACGCTGTCCGTAGCGCTACCGCCGAGGCCCAAAAGGTGGATCCCGCTACCCTGGCCAAAGCCAAGGTCCCGTACTTCTACGCAACCGCCGATCTGGAAGGGATGAAGAGGTTCGTGGGCATCATGCGCGATGCTGATTTCATCACCACTGACGTCGACCTGGAAACGGTTGTACTTCCTCGGGCTCTTGCCAAATAGACCCGGACAGGAGACTCACTAATGCCGTCCTCCCGCACCGCTCTCCGACAATTGCTGCTTGGAGCGCTAGGAATCGGGCTATGGCTGGCCGTCTGGGAGTGGTCCACCACCACTGGACCGCTCTCAGGAACCGCCGGCCTCCCAACAGCCTCAGAAACGCTGCAATCCACCGCAGCCCTCGCCGTGGATCCCGCTTTCTGGGGAACCATCGGACAAACGTTCGCCATGATGCTCACCGGACTTCTCGTCGCGGCCATCGCTGGTATCAGCCTCGGAATACTGATGGGGCTTTCGAACGCAGCTTTTGCGGCTCTGGATCCCAGTATTCAGTTTCTCCGACCGGTGCCTCCGGTAGTGCTGCTGCCACTGGTTCTGCTCGTCGTTGGCCCCACAACCACCCTGGGCGTCATACTCGCTGCCTTCACCGCGGTCTGGCCCATTCTGGTTCAAACGCTGGTAGGGGTCCGTGGAGTAGATCCCGTTGCGCTGGAAACAGTTCGCGCCATGCGGCTCCCGTGGCACATGCGCCAGACATCGGTGATCCTGCCCAGCGCATTGCCCAACATAGCGACGGGCATCCGAATCGCCGCCAGCTCAGCGCTCATGCTCGCGATAGGCGTGGGATTGCTGGCCGGGGCACCGGGATTGGGCCGTTCCATCCTGACCGCCCAACAATCCGGTGACGGCACCATGGTGTTCGCGATCATCATTTGGAGCGGCTTGCTTGGCTTGGCAACCAACGCCCTTCTCACCACCGGCGAACGCCGCCTGACCCGCAACCACGGACCCCGCGAGGAAGTAACACCATGAAAACCTGGACCAAGGTCAGCCTGGGCCTCGCCGTTCCGATCCTGGCGATCGTCGGCTATGCCGCCGCCACTGCTGCCAGGCCCAATCCCTTCTTCCCCCCGATCCCGGTCATGCTCAGGAGATTCTCGGACCTGTGGCTCTTCAAACGCGTTCCCACCGATGTTCTCCCGAGTCTCGGCAACTTCCTGCTCGGCTATACCATCGCCCTCGCCGTAGGGCTTATCGTTGGCATCATCGTTGGGCAGGTCCGCTGGCTCAACGACATGGCGCAGCCACTCATCCATTTCGGCCGTTCCGTACCGCCCATCATGCTCATCCCACCGCTGGTCCTCGTCCTAGGCATCGGTGACACTTCCAAAGTTTTCGTCATCGCTCTGGGAGCGGCCTTCCCCGTCATCCTCACGACCATCGATGGAATGCGCCAAGTCGACCCGGCCCTGATCGACATGAGCAAATCAATCAAACTCAACCGCGTGAAAACCCTACGCAGCATCATCCTTCCTGCCGCCTCACCGGCAATCTTCGGCGGAGCCCAAACCGCTCTGCAGGTGGCCCTCATCCTCATGGTTTCCAGTGAGATGGTGGCAGCCACCCACGGCGTCGGCTACCTCACCATGCAAGCCCAATCCACATTCAACGCCCCTAGCGTCTGGGCCGGAATCCTCCTACTGGCGCTGCTTGGATTCCTCATCAACCTTGCCTTCAGCCTGGTACGCAACCGAGCCCTCGCCTGGCACACAGGTCGAGCAGCCGCGTACGCGGCCTCATAAGAACGAAAGAAACCGGAAAGATGAACCTCACCCAAAAACCCGACCGTCCCGTCCGACTTGCCGTGCGCGGCCTGTCCAAAACCTACGGAACCGGCGCCCAAGCGAACCGGGTCCTTGTAGACATCAATCTCGATGTACACGAAGGAGAATTCGTCTGCCTCGTGGGTCCCTCCGGAGCAGGCAAGACAACTCTGCTCAGGTGCCTGACCAGCCTCATGCCCCCTACCTCGGGCACCGTCGCCCTTGATGACAAAGTGCTCAACGGACCCAGCGAACAAATCTCCATCGTCTTCCAGGAATACACCCGATCCCTCCTCCCCTGGATGACAGTGGAGGCCAACATCATCCTGCCCCTTCAAGCACGAGGAATCCCTAAAAAGGAAGCCACTACCCGAGTTGAGCCACTGCTACACAGCGTCGGACTGCCCGGCACAGCCCGAAAATACCCGTGGCAACTCTCCGGAGGCATGCAGCAGCGCGTCGCCATAGCCCGCGCCCTCATCACCGAACCCGAGGTGCTGGTCATGGACGAACCCTTCGCTTCCATAGACGCCCAAACCCGGCTCGAACTCGAAGACCTCACCAGAAACCTTCAGCAAGAACGCAGCATGACAGTCGTGCTCGTCACCCACGACATCGACGAAGCCGTCTACCTCTCCGACCGGATCGTAGTGCTCTCCAAAAATCCCGCCACCGTCCAGGAAATAGTGGAAGTCGGCCTCGGAGACACACGCGACCAGATCACCACGCGGGAAGAACACCGCTTCGCCGAACTGCGTTCCCACATCCTCGGCCAAATCCGGGCAGCCCAAAGTCGCGGACCCGTCCCCGCCTGACCTGGCAAAGTTCCTCCCCCTTCTAACGAAAGGCAACACCATGCCCTCCCCTTCCACAGGTTTCTGGTTCACAGACGCCAGCATCCCCACCGCCGAAATCGTGGCAAAGCTCGGATTTGACTTCGTAGTCCTCGACGTCGAACACGGCATGTTCGACCTAGCCGTACTTGAAAGGTTCATCCCCGTCCTCAAGGGCATGGGCATGGACGTCTACGCCAAAGTCCTCGGACCTGCACGCGAACCAATCCAGCAAACCCTCGACTTCGGATGCGACGGCGTCATCATCCCCCACATCGAAAACGCCGAACACGCCGCAGCCATAACGTCCTTCGCAAAGTTTCCTCCGCTGGGAAGACGAAGCCTGGCCGGCGGCAGGACGACGGGCTGGAACCCGCTCACTGATGAGTGGATTGCCGCACAAGATGCCACCACCCGCTGTTTCCCTCTTATCGAGGAAGGTGCAGCTGTCGATGAAATCGAGCAAATCGCAGCGCTTTCCACCGTGGACGGGATCCAGATAGGACCCACCGATCTCTCGACAAGCCGCGGACGCGGCGCATACCGACGAACGCCTGCTGACCTCGACGACTTCGAAAAGTGCATAGAGGCCTTCGAGGAAGCCGGCAAACCTTGGATTTTCCCCGCCTGGACGCCCTTCGAACAGGAATGGGCACTCTCAAAGCAGTCACCAATGATCCTCCTTGGCATGCAGTACTACACCATGCTCGGAGCCCTCACCCAAGCCAAGGAAAGCTTCGACCTCATCGAAGCCGGGCAACGACTGGAAGCCACCACTTAGACAACAAGAGGTAGCCACAAGCACAAACCCGGGGCGGCCACGGGTAGCGTCGCCGCCCTGGACAGCCGGTGAAGGCGCCCGGGCCACCTTCACATGTGGCAATGCGGAAAACTGACTGAAGGGGATAAACTCTCTGATGCTCCCAGAGGGATCGTGCTACCGCTGGTACGACAAGGAACGATCACAGAATCCCGCCACGTACCAATCACATCTACAAATCTCTTCAACGAGGTGGCAACTTCAGAACAGACCATAGACTCCGCCGATCCCTTTTGATGCATACGAAGGACCGAGGTCGCCGGTTGGCGGCGGCGACCTGCCGTGAACTGCTCGTTGGGATAGGCAGCGTGACAAGGGTCCTTCGACCGCCACGAACGACCTGCTGTCCGGCAGCCCGCACAGGTTGACGCTAACGTGTGCTTCGTGGATTACGCAGTCCAACCGTGCGGACAACGTCCCCGCCCGTCCACCCCGCGCGTCGTGCGGCCAAGATCGTACCGGCAGTGGTTACCACGGGGACGACCAGGAACGCCAGGAAGGCTTGGACTCCGGCTCCACTGACGAACAGTGCGACGATCCCTATCCACCAAGACAGCAGGGCCGTGAATCCACAAAGGACGACGACCACGGCGTATGTTCCAGCCGGGGCACTGCGGTGCTTTCTCGCCGGAAGGCTCTTCACGTGTCTGGCCCGCGGGCGGCCACCGCGACGCATGGCCAGCAGCGTTACAGTTGTGGCGAGCACGGGGATAGCCAGGTACAGAGCGCCACCGGCGCTGTCGATACTCCCGGCTATCCCAATCCACCAGCACAAGGCAGCCGTGAAGCCAAGGAGGATCCTAGGCGTTGTCCTCGTCGCCAGACCCGATGGAAACAGTGGTTCAAGATTGCCGCTCACGGTCGCTCCCTACAAGAGCCTGCCTTTCACTCCCATCAGAGCACGGAAAGACAGCGTTTGGCGAGAGTCCGCCATACCTTGGAGCGACGATTCGGTACGGTCCGGACACATCCCGCCATGGGCTATCGCCTAAGAACTGGCGGAGGTCATGAATTTGGCAACTAGCCGGGACTCCCTAACTTTGGTTGCTTTCCCGACCATGCCTGCTGCGCTCGGGTGCGTGTCCTCGCTGCGGGATGCACTCAGTTACACAGCAGGCCCGCCTCGGGGTGAGCGCGAAGTAAATTAACGCGGCGTGGTCATGCACGTTGCGACCCTTGGGTTCCTCAGCCAGCTGGCTGGGCGGCTCCCCACGCATTTCGCTATTGAGAGCGTATGGGACAAACTCGCATCGCGGCTGATGGCACGAATCAGATGGACGTGAGCGCCGGAACCCTAGCGGCGTCGAGCGCTCGAACGATGAAAGGATTTCGCCATGCTATAGCGCAGGCTCTGGAATGGCTATCCAATCATGCAAAATCTTTGGCACTAACCCGGTGCCATGAATACGCCCACTTGTGTGGTGCCATCGCTGAGGTAAACCGGGATTTCCCGTTGGGGTTTAGGCAGGTTCTTGGCTGCTTCCTCTGGGTTTGGCGGATCAGTTCCCTTCATCTGGTCCGAGTAGGCGTAGCCCGTTGCTCCGTTTGTAGCTAACAGTCTGGGGTGTGGCGACCTACGTGAGGAGATCGGAATGCCAGCAGAAGGGGCAGTCCAAGGAGAACTCTCCGCCGGTACACCCTGTCCAGGTTCGCCAATCGCCTGTCTCCCTTTTCAGGGTGGGATGCGTCTGGCAGGACGGGTGCACTTGAGTGGTCAGCGGGGCTGTTAGCTTTTTCATCGCTGTGTTCCTGGTCGTTGGTGATTTGGACGTATCCGTCGTCCTTCGGAGTCCGGCTTTGGGCCGGGGTGTTGGCGCTGTGGCCGCTGGCCGACACTTCCTATCAGTGCCTGTGCCGTGAACTTCTCGTCGTTGACCACTGTCTCGTGTGGTCAGTGCTCATGACACAGAATTTAGTGGTTGGCATCGGGGTCCCTGACCAGAATCTCTCGCCCTATGGGAATTATGTTTCCAAACGGCGGGAAATGAACTTCGGCTACCGGCCCGGTGGGCGCGGAAGACCCTCCAGCTTTAGGCGAAGACCCCCGGCTCTTGGACGGGGATTCCACCGGCGGCGGTGGCAGTGCTTTTGACACTTCGCCCTCGGATTTTGGTGGCGTCGTTGAGGCCGATCAGCAGACTGCCGCACGCGTGGTGGCGAGTGTTCCCACTCGGTGAAAATCAGATTCCCAAAAATCGGGAACATCATGGTGGAGTCTGTGATTCCAGCCACTAAATTTTGTGTCATGAGTGCAGAACCACACGACTCCGTGATACAGGAAGGGGGATCAAGGCGCCTGCTGGAGATCCTGCTCGAGTTCGCCCAGCACCGTACCCTGACCGCCGCCCAAATCAGTAAAGTCACAGGCTTTCCAACGAGCGCCGTTTACCGGCATCTGACCTTGCTGGTGCAGTCAGGTCTGGTGACGCAGACCAAGCGCCGCGGGCAATACAGTGCCGGCCTTGAAACATTGCGGCTCGCGGCGAACTACCGTCAGGAAACCATGGTCAAGGGCCTTATCTCTCAAAAACTCCAGGAACTCTCCGAGGAAACCCAGGAGTTGGCGGCGTATCTGGTGGTCCGAGGCTCGGAGGCACTTTGTGTGGACGCCGTCGAAGGCCCGCACATGCTCCGCTGCAGTTATTCGCCTGGCCGCTCACTTCCGCTGCTCAAGGGTGCCAGCGCCCTGGCGCTGCTGGCCCATCTGGACAGCGAGGAGCAGAGCAGGATCATCGATGGCTTCCAGCTCAGCGAAAAGGAAATAGTGGATCTGCACCACGATCTGATGATCGTCCAAGGCAGGGGTTTTGGGCTCAGCCACGGAGCTGTTGACGCTGGTGTGTGGGGTGTCAGCTTTCCTGTCTTTGGTGACCTCGGGCGACTGCAGGGAGTCGTCAGCACGATGGCCCCCGCGGACCGGGCAATCCGCCGCGAAAAACAACTCATAGCAAGCACCCGGGCCGCCGCGCACGCGCTCGGCCGTAGATAAGGTTCACGATGTCCAACACAACCCATAGGCCTTTGTGGTTCGGCCGTCACGACGGTCCCGGTGATCAGCACCGCCGCTGGCACCACGTAGTTAACACCGTCCATGACGGGAACACAGGAATCGCCATCCTGGGCTTTCGTAGCGATGAAGGAGTCCGCCGCAACCAAGGCCGCATCGGGGCCGTCGATGGCCCCGCCAGCATACGTTCGGCTCTGGCCTCCATGGCAGCCCCCGCGGGGCTCGTGGTCCACGACTTCGGCGACACCGACGTCGAAAACGCAAACCTTGAGGCAGGGCAACAGCAATTGGGATCCGCTGTCCGAGAAGCACTGGACGAAGGCCACCTGCCTGTCGTCCTGGGAGGTGGACACGAAACCGCTTTTGGCACCTACACCGGGCTCCGAGCCAGCACGGTAACCGATGGTCAGCGGATCGGCATCATCAATCTGGACGCCCACTTCGACCTCCGCACGGATCCCGTGCCCTCTTCAGGGACTCCGTTCCGACAGGTCGCCCGGGCCGAGACCGAATTGGGCCACGATTTCAACTACGCCGTGATCGGCATCAGTCAGCCCGGCAACACCGAGGCGCTGTTCCTGACCGCCCGTGAACTGGGCGTCAGCTACCTCTTTGACGAGGAGTGTTCCGAGTCCAGGCTCCAGCAGGTCCAAAAGTTCGTACAAGACTTCACTGACTCCGTGGACATCGTGTATCTCACGATCGATCTCGATGTCCTCCCTGCCTACGTCGCACCCGGCGTCAGCGCACCGGCTTCCTGCGGGGTGCCCCTTTCCTGCGTGTTGGAGGTATGTCGCCAGCTGGCGCGCACCGCCAAACTCGCTGCCGTCGATGTAGTCGAACTCAACCCCCTGTTCGACATCGACGCCCGTACCGCCCGTGTGGCAGCACGTCTGATCCACACCATCGCAACCGAACGGACCAGGCTGCGGCATGCCCAGTCATAAGCCGTCCCTCCCCAGAAAACGAGTACACACATGAAAAGCCTCCTCCCCCGTTTCCGGTGGGCTGCCACGACAGCTGCCCTCGTGGCCGGCCTGCTCGGCTTGTCCGCGACGGCCGCGCACGCCCAGTCCGCTCCCCCTCCGTCCCCGCCGGTCCCGTCCGCAGGCAAGATGGCCGACCTCCGCTCCGGGACAGCCACACTCAAGGTGGGCACCGACGCCTCCTTCCCGCCCTTTGAATTCACGGACGCCAACGGCACCCAGATCGGCTTCGACATCGACGTCGTGCGGCAGCTTGCCGCCAAGGCCGGGATCAAGAACGTCGAGTTCATTCAAATGCCGTTCGGCAACATCGTTCCGGCCCTGCAAGCCAACCAGATCGACGTCGGTGCTTCGGCGATCTACATCAGCGCCGAACGCGCCAAGGTCGTGGACTTCTCTGACATCTACTACCCCGGTGGTCTGGCCGTGTTCGTCGGAGAGTCCAACGACTCCGTGAAATCCCTGGCCGACCTCGCAGGCAAGAAGATCGCCGTGCAGGTGGGCACTAAATCAGTCGAGTGGCTCCGCCAGAACCAGCCCCAGGCCGAACTGGTGCAAGTCCAGACCAACGACCAGATGTTCTCCTCCGTCACGCTCGGACAAGCCGACGCAGTCGTGACCGGACAGCCCGGCGGACGCTACTTCATCCACGAACACGGCGGCCTGAAACAGGTCGGTGATCGCCTCACGAACGAAAATTACGGATTCGCATTCCAAAAGAACGATTCCGACATCCGGGAGGCCTTCAACACCGCGTTGAAGGACATGCAGGCCTCGGGCGAGTTCGAAAAGACATCCACGCAATGGTTCGGGGACGAATCCACCACGGCAAGCGGACCGACCACAGAACGCAGCCTCCTCAATATTGCCTCCATCACCAACTCCATGGGACCACTGATGCAGGGCCTACTGATCACCCTGCAGATCATCGCCCTGTCTCTGTGTCTCAGCCTGGCCTTCGGCATGCTGGGCGGCTTCGCCCGTCTCTCCAACCTCCGGCCCATCCGGTGGATCGGGAACGTGTACGTATCCGTCGTCCGCGGCACCCCGTTCATCGTCCAGCTGTTCTTCATCTACTTCGCCATGCCGCAATTAGGAGTACAACTCACACCCATGGTCGCCGGCATCCTGGCCCTGGGCCTCTACAGCGGATCCTACGTCACCGAAATTGTCCGCGGCGCCATCCAATCCGTAGACAAAGGCCAAATGGAAGCAGCACGTTCCTGCGGCATGAGCCCTGCCTCGGCCCTCCGCTACGTCATCATCCCGCAAGCATTTCTTCGGATGCTCCCACCCCTCGGCAACGAGTTCGTGTCCCTGACCAAGAACTCCGCGCTCGTCTCCTTCGTCACCATCGGCGAGCTGTTCCTCGTAGGCCAAACCATCATTTCCCGCACCTTCGACGCCCTGACCGTCTACCTGTTCATCGGCCTCGTTTACTACATCCTCACCAACATCATCGGCCTGGCCGCAAACACCATCGAAAAGAAAATGGCGGTTTACATCTAATGGCACTCCTGGAAACCACCGCAATCACCAAGTCCTACGGCGACCACGAAGTCCTCAAAGGCATCGACTTCGCGATCGAACCCGGAGAAGTCGTCGCAGTCATCGGCCCCAGCGGCGGAGGCAAGTCCACCTTCCTGCGCTGCCTCAACCTGCTGGAAACACCCAGCTCCGGGCACGTGGTCTTCGACGGCGAAGACCTCCTCGCACCAAAAGTCGATCTGGACCGGCTCCGCTCCCGTATGGGCATGGTATTCCAGCAATTCAATCTCTTTCCCAACATGACGGCCCTCAAGAACGTCATGCTCCCGCAAATGGACGTGCTGAAACTCAGCAAGCAGGAAGCCGAAACACGCGCCTTGAAGCTGCTTGAAAAAGTGGGCATGACCAGCCGCGCACAGATCTACCCGAACCGACTCTCCGGCGGACAAAAACAACGCGTTGCCATTGCCCGCGCAGTTGCCATGAATCCGAAAGTCATGCTGTTCGACGAACCCACCAGCGCACTGGACCCGGAAGTCGTCAGCGACGTCCTGGACGTCATGGCCGGCCTCGCCTCCGATGGGATGACGATGGTTGTCGTCACCCACGAAATGGGCTTCGCACGCAAAGTCGCAGATCGGGTGGTGTTCATCGACGGCGGCAAAATCGTAGCCGACCTGCCACCGGACGTATTCTTCTCCGACGCCAATACCAGCCCCCGTATCCAGGCCTTTCTGGACAAAGTTCTCTAACCCAATCAACAGCACACCGTCCACAACGAAGAGGTGCGACAGGCCAAGAATGGGCGACAACAGTCGTCTATGCGACGAGGGCCTGGGCTTGTCCATGATGCTGACACGTATCGAGCCCTGGCCCTCAAGCTTCCCATCCGATCGAGGTCAGTGAATCATGATGGTCGTCGTCGGCTGTGGGCCCACCGTCGCATCCGTCCGCTTGGTGAATCCGACGTTGAACGAGGGGGCCCGTATAGCCGTCCCAAGCAGAGGTCCCCGAACCCTCCAACAACAGCTTTGTGGGTACAGAAAATACACCTCCACCCAGGCCGAGTAGCGGCCCAGCAGCTCCATCACTCGGGCCGAAATGTCCCCGTACAACTCGTAGTTGCTCGACAACGCCACCAGACCCCATTCCTTGGCCCGGGGCCGGAGCTTGAACCACGGGTCCCCCATGGCGATGCCCAGGCGCTTCGCTTCGGGAGAACGGGTGACCGCGCAACCGTCGTTGTTGGAGAGCACAATGACCGGCTTCCCTTCTAGGGAAGGGTTGAACGCGCGCTCGGCCGAGGCGTAAAAACAATTCACGTCCACGTGCGCGATTTCCTGCATCCGGCGCATTACCGCGGTCTTAGACACCGGAGCCACCGAGAATCGTGCATCTGATGCAATAGCGTCGCTTACACATGGTGCAGGCACCTCGTGGCCACACCCCAGATCGTCAGGTCCGCCAAGGCCGGAACCTCGATATCGGGGAAACGCGGATTGTCGGCTTGAAGGATCACGCCCGTGGCCGTGATCCGCAGCCGCTTGATCGTCAGCTCCCCGTCAAGGACCGCGACGACCACGGAACCGTCCTTTGGTTCCCGGGCCCGGTTCACCACCAGTTCGTCGCCGTCGCTGATGCCAGCCTGCTCCATGGACTGCCCGGTGACCCGGACGATGAAGGTGCTGGTGACGTCTTTGACCAGGTGTTCGTTGAGGTCGATCCGACCGTCGAAGTAGTCCTGGGCGGGCGAGGGATAGCCGGCAGCCACCGCAACGGGGGCCAGCAACGCCGTCACCAGAGAGAGTCCCGCATCTATCACACGGGGGCCAACTATCACGCCCACAACACACCTTTTATTCGAATATATGTTCGGATTAACTGTACTCTAGGGGGTTCGACGAAATAGCCGCCGGGGGCGGCGTGGACGGCTTGCACGGCCAATGGGGACAGGGCGGTTTCTAACCAACGTCGCAACAGGTGTTATTTGAACCTAACAGTCCAGACGGTGGTTCGAAGGCCAGTTCGAATTCAGGGAAGCTAATCTTCGAAATGCAGGGGCGTCCTGGGCCGGCCGCCGAAGCTGCCCAGGATGCCCTCGGCGATGGTGCGGACCTTTTCATTCCTGTGGCTGGACGCTTCTGTCAGAAGCTTGAAGGCTTCTTCAGGGGTGCAGCGGTTCTGCGCCATGATCACCCCGCAGGCAAGGTCGATAGTGGTCCTGGATGCCATGGCGGCTTTGAGGTCCGCGTTCAGTAGTTCCACAGCCTCGATTCGGATGGCCAGCCGCAGCGTGCTGCCAGCAACGTCCGCGAAGCCAGCGGCGACCTCAACAACGTCCTGGCTGAATAGTCCGGGGACCGGGGCGAAAAAGTTCAGCACGGCCTCTGATGTCTCTCCCAAATCCATGGGCACGCCGAGTGCGCTGCGGCACCCCTGAGCGAGGAGCGCGGAGCTGTACCTTGGCCATGATGTATCCGTTGCAACGTCATCCAGAAGCACCGGATGCCCCACCTCCAGTGCCTCCAGGCATGGCCCCTGCCCCAGGGCCTGTTCTACCTTGTCCAGCAGCACGGCTTTGTCACTGCTTCCGGCGATGGTCTCGGTTCGCTTGCGCCGGCGCAACGTCAGCGCACAATTAATGTCTGTTCCGGCCGCTTGCCCCACGGCGTTCGAAGCGAAAACCGTCACACCCTGCAGTATCCCGCTGATGTCCGCTGTGCTCGTCACCAGCTCGTGCAGGCCAAGGATGTGCTCGGCTTGTACTAGAGGTTCCATACATTGATTTTAGGAACCCGCGGGGCCTTTCGCATTAGCTTTTTACGCGACGTTGTCGAGGAAAAAAGGTGTAGTAAGTAAACTGATCAGTGAGCCGCTTACGTCCGTCAACAATACTGGGGATACGGCCATGGAAGACCCACGGCAGACAGCCCGTCAGCTCATAGCCCACCATGAAATCACGCTTGAGCGCCTATGGCTTAGGTACTGGGCGGAAGGCGGAGACGCGTCGGTGTCCGAATTCGAGGCTTACCTCTATGGGGCACTGCGCCTGCCCCCATTCGATCTCCGGGTCCTCACGTGGGCAATGGAAGATCCCGGCACAAGCCGAGCCCGCTGACGACTGCTCCCGCCTGGTCTTAGCCCTGTTGATGCGTGCTGCCACGCAGGAGATCCTCCAGTTGGGCATCGCAGGCGTCATAGAAGGGGGCGATATGAATCTGAGATCGAGCCGGTATGAGCTGCAGGAACGGCAGAACAACTTCCTGCTGATCGAAGAGAGAAGGAGTTGCTCCCCACGGCCCCTCAACCGACGGTCTGCTCTGAAGCATGCCCTATTTTCTCATCACCCCACACGCCATGGAAGGGATCCGGACGACATTCCCTCTCTCGATTCGCTGCTTCCGGGCGTCATGAGGACACCCACCGCGCGGCAAAGCCGTCTTAGCACCGTTGGTTCCGTGGCTGTTCAGTCGCAGCACTAACATGACGACCGAAACATGCCGTCGCCGTTCCCCAATCGAGGACAGCCCGTGGCCTGCTGTTGATCTCATCGGCGACGAGGAAAACCTCTCCCGCTTCTAACAGGCCCAGGTCGGCTCCTTTCAGGAAGTACTGGCGCAGCAGTCCGTTCGCGTTCTCGTTCGAGGCCCGCTGCCATGGACTCGCGGGATCACAGAAATATACAAGTATGCCCAACGCTGCAGTGACTTCTGCATGCTTTGCCATCTCCGAGCCCCGGTCCCAAGTCAACGTCCTACGCATGTTGGCCGGTAACACCCCGAGAGCTTCGATGAGCTGGTCCCGCATATTCTCTGAACGATTTCCCGACCGGAGCGGAAACGCAATCAGGAAGCGCGACGTCCGCTCTACCAGCGTGACAATGGCAGATCGATTCGCCCTGCCCATGATGAGATCACCCTCCCAATGGCCGGGCTCCTCTCTATTGGCAACATGGTTTGGGCGATCACCTATCTTCAACGCATCTGCGATGTACTGACGTGGCTTAACTTTGGTCCGCGCCCTTGGCCGTCGGCTGAGCTTCCCAGAACGCAACAGACGAGCAGGACCGGCCGGAACAGGACGGATACTTAACTGGTAGAGGGCCCGATAAATCGTTTCGTGGACCAAGTGCCTGCGCCCTTCGCCCGGGAACCGGGACCTCAGCGCGTTGCAGACCTGCTGGGGGCTCCATCGCTTCGATAAGCACTCCACAATGTAACCCCGCAGCTCATCGTCGGCAGCCAGTTTGGTAAGACGCGGTCTCGGACGTCTCCTTTCAGCCAACTTCTGCGCGCGAAACGGATGATATCTGCGGGAATCCGGTCGATTTCGAGCCAGCTCCCTACTGATAGTTGATGCTGACCGACCGAGTTCACGGGCTATAGAACGCAGGCTTGCCCGAACGAGCAACCGGTCCGCGATAAAGATGCGTTCATCTTCTGACAAGTAGCGGCTTGATACAGCTGTCGTAGGGACGGACTTACGGGGTCGCGGATCCAAGCCTTGCTGAACCAACTCCTCCACCCCGTTGCGCCCGTTCAGCCAGCGTTGGCCCGTGTTGATGTGGATCCCCAGAATCTTGCATGCTGCCCGGTTGGAGTGCCCTTCTTTCATGAGCTGAACATACAAGGGCCGCTTCTCAACCAAGCCAGGAGGCCCCATTCTCCGCGATCGGCGCGTCGAACTCCGCATGAAACAACACCACTTTCAGTAGGTGTTGCGACGTTGGTTAGAAACCGCCCAGCTCTGAGCTGTGCGGAGGGCTCCACCTGCCCCCAGTGGCACAACCCGTCCACCGCGACGGGAAGGGTTATAGGGTTTCTGAGGTGCGGTGGCAGTTCGACGTCGGCGGGGTCGAGCTCGGGTCTGGTGCGGAGCAGTTTGATTGGGTGGCGGTAGGACTTGCCTGTCCATGCGACGTCGGACGCGATCTCCACCACTAACGGTTCGACCAGCGTCAGCCGTACTGTCCCTTTGTCCTTGCTGAACCTGTTCAGCGAGGTTTCGGTGATCTCTTCGGGCCACGGGTGCCCGGGCTGCGCCGGTCGTAGCTGGCGGCCCAGCTCACGCCCTATCCGGGTTGAGAGCACCGTCGAGCGGCCGACGATCCGCAGCTGCCCATCGACATGCCTACCGTACCAACCCAGCCTGACAAGCCTCAGGGAACAAGCATGCTCGCAGAGCTCGCACCCCTTGGGGCGCCCATTCCGCTTCGCTCCATGGCCGGCTGTTGGGTCCAGGGCGCGCCGTCGCAGAGCTCCGGAGACCCTGGCCCTTTTGTGTCTACGACGTTTTTTGGCTGCTGTCCTTCGGATTGTACGTGTCCGCTCCACCCCGTCTAGCCCCTCCTACGTCGGGGCCTGCGGTGCAGGAAATGTCCCTCCGGCGCTCCTGCGTCGCTTATTTCCTCCGGGAATTCCCTGCCCCTTGCCCTGCGGGTAGACAGGCCTCCGTCGGCCACAGCTCCGCAAGCTTCGCCAGCAGCCAAAAAACAACGGGGGGAGAGGGGGCGCTGGCCGGTCACCATTGGTCGCCCCACCCACCCAACTTCTCGGACAAGAAGGACAAACACCACATGGATGCAATCACCACCACGACGGTGACCACCGAGGACACCGGCGAAACCATCGACGGCGTCACCGTGCTGGGCGACTACCACATGAATGACGGCTACGACTGGGTGGGGCTCATCTCAGAGCACGGCTGGGCCGTGATCCCCGCGTGGGGTTCCGAGGGCTGGGACTTGGGCCAGTGGCCCTACGTCATGGTCGCCGGGATCCGCACAGCGGATGAAATCGGCAACCTGTTCGGCATGGCCACCTACTGCGAGGGCGACGTGAAAACGACGTTCTACCGGACCAAGGCCCGGTACTGGGACGCGATCAGTGAACAGGCGTTCTTCCACTGGAAGAACGGACAAGCCCACGGCCCGGAAGACCTGCCCGAAGCCGCCGCAGAGCTTCCCAGCCGCTACCGGATCCCGCCCACGTTCCAACCGGCAGCGGCCGCCTAACACCCCTCAACTCCTTGCCGGGCGGAACCCCCACCGCCCGGCAAGGCCCCAATCCCAAAGCAAAGGACCTAGAACAATGGCCGAAAACCGCACCATCGCCAACAGCCCCGCCCAAGCCGTGGTCTTCCTCGAAACCCTCGCCGCGATCGTGGAGAAGTCCCCCGTGGCCTACAGCACCGACTCCGCCGCAGACCTCGCCGCGCACATCCGCGGCATGGCCGAAGCCGTCAACACCGAGGCCCGCGTGAACCCCGCCGAACTGGACACCACCCGGCAATACGCGGCACTGGACTGGCACAACGAAGCCGTAGCCGTCCTATTCGCCTCAGAACACCGCCCCACCTTCCTCTAACAGGCGCTGGTGGGCCGTTCGCCTCATGTGGGCGGGCGGTCCGCCGCAGGTAGTCGCCTGGGTGGGTGGTTGCCGGCGACGGACCGCCGTTCCCGCGACGGTCCGGGACCACGCACCTGGTGCGTGCGGCGAACCGGTTCCGGTTCTTCCCTGGAGAGGTTCGGCGGGTGCAGGGAAAGCATGCTCGCAGGGCTCGCACCCTTTTAGGCGTCCACTCCGCAAGCTCCGTGGCCGGCTGTTGGGTGCTGCCGGTCCGTCGCAGAGCTCCTGCCCGTCATCACCTGCTTGTCTACGACGTTTTCTGGTTGCTGTCCTCCGGATTGTAGGCGTCCACTCCACCCCGTCTAGCCCCTCCAAAAGCAGTCGGGGCCTGCGGTGCAGGAATTTCCCTGCGGCGCTCCTTCGTCGCTTATTTCCTTCCGGGAATTTCCTGCCCCTTGCCCTGCGGGTAGACAGGGCTCCGCTGGCCGCCAAGCAAGCAAGCTTGCCAGCAACCAAAAAACAACGGGGGGAGAGGGGGGAGCTGGCCGGTCACCATTGGTCGCCCCACCCACCCAACTTCTCGGACAAGAAGGACAAACACCATGCTGAACCACCTGATAGCGCTGTACGTCCCGGCACGGCTGAGCGAAAGCGTCACCGTCCACAGCCTCGACGCGCGGCACGCGAGCCTTCAGATCATCGTCGGCGGCGGACTGGAATGCATCGCCCGAGGTGACTGGCAGGTCTACCTGAACGCGGAAACGCAAACCACCGGAGCCTCAAACGTCCGCGCGGTGCAGCTGCTCCACGAGACCGGCCTTGACCTGCCGGTCACGGGAAACGCCGTGTTCCTGGGCAGGGCGGGACTGAACCACGACACCGACGTCCCGGACTACCTGATCCGCCGGGCAGGCACTGTTCGATACGCGTCTGATCCAGCCAGCGGCCTAGCCGCCCCGGGTGGCCGGGAACCAGACGTTCGCGGCCACCACCCACCACCCAACTTCTCGGACAAGAAGGACAGAACATCATGATGGAAAAGCTCACTCTGACCGGACCCGCTGACCTGCTGGCCTACATCCCGCACCTGCTCGGAGGCACCCCGACGGACGCCTTCGTCGTGCTCACCGCTACGGCAGGAGCCCTTGGCGCCACGTTGCGCGTGGATGCACCCATGGATGCGGCCCCGCTGGGCTTCGCCCAAACGGTGACCAGCCTCGCGGCACAGGACGATTCCGCCACGGCCTGTTACCTCGTCGTCTACACCGACGAAACCAGCACTGATGACCGGTTCCCTTACGCCGCGCACGTCGCCGCCCTGGGGAACGAACTGGCCACCGCACGGATGCCCGTCCGCAAGGTTTATGTGGTCACCAGCACCTACTGGGCCGCTTACGGCACCACCGAGCGGAACCCGTTGGAACAGATCACCGACAGCAACGCCAACGCCACCCTGACTTTCATGGGAAGCGCCGGGACCGTGGACGTCTACAACCCGTCATTGCTGGGCAAATGGGTTGAGCCGGTACAGGTGCCCGTGCTCACGGAGGAAGCCGTCGGGCAGGCGCAACAGGAATGGGACGCTGCGTTGCAGACACCCGGCACGCCGGAGAAGGAGACCGCCCGGAAGCTGGCGGCTTGGTTCCAGGTCCCGCACCTGCGAGACATGCTTATGGCCGAGACCATTACTACGAAGAACGGCAGCATGCTTGACCTGCTGCGGGGCAAGTTCGACGGCCGCCCGGACTGGAAGCGCGTGGACCGCGCCGAAGTCCTCGCTTTCGAACTGATGAAGGTTGTTCCCGAAGGCCAGCGCGCGCCGATGCTGACCCTGATGGGCTGGCTGCAGTGGCTCAAGGGTTCCGGAACGCACGCAGAGCGCTACCTGAAACTGGCGGTCGAGGACGTACCTCACTACCGGCTGGCAGTTCTTCTGCGCGAAGAGCTCGTAGCTGTCGTGCACATCGCAGAGGTGGCCAAGAACCCGGAGACCGCCTACACACGTCCCATCAGCTAGCGTGACGGCCGGGCAGGATCAGCAATGGTCCCGCCCGGCCGTTCAGTAGCGGGGCGGCCTCCTCCGCTGGCGCTCCCCCGGCCGCCATGACGCTGCGCGGGCGCAGCGTCAGCCCAGCCAACGCGGAGGATCGGCGGCTACAGTGACCTCAACGAGAACACTGCACCTGGGAGAGCCGCATGGGAACCGAATACATCCTGCCCGAGGACGACAAACCAGCACCGGACGCCAGCGTCCTCGAAGACCTCATCGAGCTGCAGCTGCTCACCGCCGGCGAACCACTGGGGCCGGTCGATTTCACGCACACCCAGGAACACCACAAGCTCTAACGCCACTGCAGCAACGACGCTGCACCACAGATTTCCTTTGTCCGGGGAAACCAGAAGGGCCGGCCACAAGGCCGGCCCTTCGTCATGTACCTACGTGTTTGACCACAAAGCGCCACAACACCACGGCGGCCAGGGCGTTTATCCCGGCGATAAACAGATCCCCTGCCGCGGGCCGGCCAATGAACAGATCAATGGCCACCAGCACAAGGCAGGCAGCGGCGGCCACGGTGAACAGCACCGCCAGGAAGCGGAACCACCTCAGACCACGATGAGCCCGGCCGGGTCCGGGCCGTGATGCCGGATCAGTCATACCCACACCCTACGCAGGAGCATGCTCGCAGGGCTCGCACCCTTTTGGACGTCCACTCCGCAAGCTCCGTGGCCGGCTGTTGGGCCCGGCCCCGACGTCGCAGAGCTCCGCCGTGCCCGGTCCTGTTTGTCTACGACGTTTTTTGTGGCTGTCCTGCGGATCATACGGTTCCGCTCCGGCTCCAACTGCTGACCCCTTCGTTCCTCAGGGCCCCTGCGGCACTGGAATTCTTCGACGGCGCTTCGCTTATTTCCTTTCGAAGATTTCCAGCACCTTGCCCTGGCGGGAGCAGACGCCTCCGTCGGCCCCGTAGAGCACTACGTGCCAGCAACAAAAAACCCAACGGGGGAGAGGGGAAGCTGGCCAGTCACCATTGGTCGCCCCACCCACCCAACTTCTCGGACAAGAAGGAGCAACACCATGAACGACGAAAACCGCATTGCACGCGCAGCCCTGACCCGCATGTTCACCCCGGGCGATGACGTAGCCCGTAAGCTCGTAGCCCGTCACGGCGCACACCCCGCCTACCGCATGGCCCTCCGTGCCCGGCCCCTGTTTCCGTTCTGGGACGTCACCGCTGATGAACTTTCTCAAGGGCTGGACCGCTGGGCACCGGCACCCCGCGACCTCGACACCGACAAAATCGAGGATGAGCTGAAGGTCGTCGAACGCCTTGGTGGCGGGTTCCTGCTCCCAGGGGATGAGCACTGGCCCGAGGGGTTGGACGACCTGCCCAACCCGCCCTATGGACTCTGGTACGTCGGGAACATCGCCCAGGGAATCCCGGCCCCGCACCGGGCAGCCGCGCTGACCGGATCCCGTGATTCCACCAGCTACGGTGCTGCCGTCACCGCCGAAATGGCCCACGGACTGGCCCGGCGTGGCATCTGTGTCATCTCCGGTCTTGCCTACGGTATCGATGCTCACGCCCACCGTGGCGCACTTGCTGGCAGCACCGGGACCGGACCGGCGACGATCGCCGTCGCAGCTGGCGGCCTTGACCGGGTTTACCCGTCCGGTAACGCGGACCTCGCGGCCGCGATCAAAACCACCGGCCTGATCGTCTCCGAACAGCCCATCGGTACCGCACCCACGCGGGCACGCTTCCTGGACCGGAACCGGATCATCGCCGCTCTGGCCGGAGTGACCTGTGTCGTCGAAGCACGGTGGCGCTCCGGTGCGCTGAACACCGCGCACCACGCCGAAACCATCGCCCGGCACGTCGCGGCAGTACCCGGAAGCGTGCACAGCGCGAACTCGGCAGGCTGCCACCGGCTCCTGAAAGAGGGCACGGCAGCGCTCGTGTCCGACGCCGACGAAGTAGCCGAACTACTCGCCAGCTAGTCCAACCGGTGGCCGGGACAACCTCCCGGCCACCGCCCCGTTCGTAAAGGAGAAATGACCATGACTGAAAGCCCCGAAACACAACAGACCACTGACGACCTCGAATGGTTTCCTGCCCGGGAACTGGTGGACGCGATGAAAGCCGAAGGCCTGGAACTTCAGGTCGAACAAACCGGCGGAGGCACCGCCACCTTTTTCCTGCAGAGCGAAGGCAGCCACACCTTCACGATCGGCCCCGGATCATTCAGCTGGAAGAACCCACTGGAATCCCGGTTCACCACGGCTGAGCTGTACTACGGCCCGGACCATTACGACGACGACGGCGAACCGGTGGAGTTCTCCGCCGACGAAGAGAAGACCATCACGCCGGGAACACCGATGGCGGACATCGCCCGTGAAATCGCCGCCAACTTCCGTAGATTCAACACCCACCCGATCCCGGCAAGGACCGACAGCGGCGCATAGGCGCTGGTGGGCCGTTCGCCTCATGTGGGCGGGCGGTCCGCCGCAGGTGGTCGCCTGGGTGGGTGGTTGCCGGCGACGGACCGCCGTTCCCGCGACGGTCCGGGACCACGCACCTGGTGCGTGCGGCGAACCGGTTCCGGTTCTTCCCTGGAGAGGTTCGGCGGGTGCAGGGAAAGCATGCTCGCAGGGCTCGCACCCTTTTAGGCGTCCACTCCGCAAGCTCCGTGGCCGGCTGTTGGGTGCTGCCGGTCCGTCGCAGAGCTCCTGCCCGTCATCACCTGCTTGTCTACGACGTTTTCTGGTTGCTGTCCTCCGGATTGTAGGCGTCCACTCCACCCCGTCTAGCCCCTCCAAAAGCAGTCGGGGCCTGCGGTGCAGGAATTTCCCTGCGGCGCTCCTTCGTCGCTTATTTCCTTCCGGGAATTTCCTGCCCCTTGCCCTGCGGGTAGACAGGGCTCCGCTGGCCGCCAAGCAAGCAAGCTTGCCAGCAACCAAAAAACAACGGGGGGAGAGGGGGGAGCTGGCCGGTCACCATTGGTCGCCCCACCCACCCAACTTCTCGGACAAGAAGGACAAACACCATGAACGCAGCACCCACGCTGGAAATGCTCGACCCCGCGACCCTTATCGTGGACATCAACGTCCGCAAAGACGCAGCCCTGACCCCGGAGTTCATCGCCAGCATCAAAGAACACGGCGTCATTGAACCGGTCATCGCCCACCGCAACGAGGACGGCACCGTCCATGTGCGGATGGGCCAGCGCCGTACTCTTGGAGCTGTCGAGGCCCAACGCCCCCTGATCCCGGTGATGATCACCGCATCCGCAGAGGACGCGGAGCGGATCGTCTCGCAGGTGGTGGAGAACATCCAGCGCACCGCGATGACAGAGGCCGACGAAGCCGACGCCTACCACCAGCTGTCCCTGATCGGCGTTTCAGCGGCAGCGATCGCGAAGAAAACCGGACGGAAAAAGGCCGCCGTTGAAGGCGCTTTGAAGGCCAAAGCATCCGAGGCCGGAACCGCCGCCCTGGGCAAGGGACTCACCATCGAGGAAGCCCTCGTGATGGCCGAGTTTGAAGGGGACGAAGAAGCCACGGCCGAGTTGGAATCGGTCATCCAAGACGAACCCGACCAGCTGCTCCACGTCGCGCAACAACTCCGGGACGAACGCGAACGTGCTGCCGCCGTCGCCGCGTACACCGCGGAAGTCGCATCTACCGGGAAAACCATCGTTGAAAGGCCCGGTTACGACGATGAAGAAACCGCCAGTGTCACGTCCCTGAAGCGGGCCGATGGGGAACCGGCCACCGAGGACGACGCGAACGCCGTCTACATCAGTCAGGACTACCGGGGTGAGTTCTCCACCGTCCCGGTGATCGTCGGGTGGAAGGAACTTGGCTTCACCGAGCGGTACAACTACCACTCTTCATCAGCCAACAAGGGGCCGATGACCGAGGAACAGAAGGCCGAGCGGAAAACCCTGATCGCCAACAACAAAGCCATGGAATCGGCCACGACCGTGCGCCGGGAATTCGTGAAATCCCTGCTGGCCAAGAAGCAGGCACCGAAGGGCTGGCAGTACTTCACCGTCCACGCGATCACGCACCACACCGACGTCCCCCGGACTTACGACGGAGAAGTTGCAGCCGAAATGGTCAGCGCCAAGATCGACGGGCAGAAGTCATGGGGATGGAACCCGCTGAAGGATCACGTGGCCAAGTCCACGGCCCGGCCCGAGTTCTCCCTGATCGCGCTGGTCTGCGCCGGATACGAAAAGACCATCGCCAAGGACTCATGGCGGTCCCCGTTCCAAAGCCACCGGGACTACCTGAACCAGTTGATCCTCTGGGGTTACACCCCGAGCGAGGTTGAGCAGATCATCATCGACAGCGGCAAACCCGCCGAAGAAAAAGCGGCATAAGAACCCCTTGCCGGGCGGAACCCCCACCGCCCGGCAAGGCCCCCCGGCCACTCACCACGAGCAGGGCCGGGAACCTCCCAAATGTCGGGCGGTCCGCCGCCCAGGGCGAACCACAGCAGCCAATCACCAGCGACGGACCGCCATTGGGCGCCACCAGGCACACACCCACCAAAAGCCGCGCAGCCCCGGCTACCTGGCTACTCGATCGACTCACCACCGAGAAGTTTTTTCAGAGGCCACCGATAGGCTCATCTCGCACTGCGCGCCGCACTCTAAACGAAAACCAGCCGGGGAACACCGGAGGAGTCCGCTAAACTGAACCACAGATTTCCTTTGTCCGAGGAGAGCGAAACAGGACCGGCCCGCGCCGGTCCTGTTTTGTTTAAACAGCAAAACCGGGAAGCTTCCCCATGGGACAAGACAATCCGCCGCCGGCCCCCACCTGCAGCGGAACAGTTGCTCTCAGCCGGGACCACGCACTGTGACAAGCAGAAGCACCGGACGCAGGCACAAGAACCTCACACCCAGGGCAGCTCCTAATGAAGCCGGGGGAGTACCGACGGGCTACTACCCGCGATCTTCCCAAACTCACCAGACGTCCAAATCACCAGAAAATCACTACCAAGAACACGTCAAAAACCTCTAGAAATAAGGGGAAAAGCCTTTAAATCCGATTGGATAAAAGCTAGAATAGTAGTAGCAAGTCAGCCAGACGAACCTAACTAAAACTGATACGAAACGCAGGACTGAAAATGACTTCCTCAATCACCGATTACACGGTCTACACCAAGCCCGGTTGCCCGAACTGCGACCGCACCATGGAGTACTTCGACTCCAAAGGCATCACCTACACACCCGTGGACATCACCGAAGTGCCGGCAGCGCTGGAGTACAT
Source organism: Paenarthrobacter sp. FR1 (assembly GCF_051106045.1). NCBI lineage: Bacteria > Bacillati > Actinomycetota > Actinomycetes > Micrococcales > Micrococcaceae > Paenarthrobacter > Paenarthrobacter sp. FR1. The sequence continues at coordinate 121,542 of NZ_JBPFSF010000011.1, forward strand.
CACCGCAGAGCTTGGCTACTCCCAGGCACCCGTCATCGTGAACAACTCCGATGACCAGGACCACTGGTCCGGACTGCGCCGCGACAAGCTCGTCCACGCCGCCATGACCCACACGACCGCAAGCCGCAAGGAGGCATCATGAACGCCATACCCATCCCCGCCGAGACCATCACTGCGATCCTGGACCAGCTTGCTGTCCCTACGGAGCTGCGTACCGACCCGGAACTGCAGGCCGTGGCGTACGGGTTCGCGTTCCTGAACTCCCCGGCGACACTGCCCGAGGCACGCTTCTACGACGCCTCCACCGTCTTCTACGACGAGGAGGCCGAATCACGGTACGAGCTCAACACCCGCGACTTGATGGCCGAACAGCTCGCCTACCGGGCAAGCCTCCGCATCACCGAACTCGGGTGAGGACCATGACCACCCCGCACCCTGTGGACGGGTTCAAAATCAGCCCGCGGATCCCGTTGGAGGTGGACCTGTTCCGGGAAACCAACCCCAGCGGCAGGATCTACCCCGACCAGCAGGACCCATACGCCGGCTACTACGCCAACCCGTACAGCGCTGACGATGACCGCTACCTTGCCGCGATCAGCAGGGCCCCGATAGGGGAGGGCGGGCTCTGGGACGAACACACCGCAGACCAGCACCAACCCAACGACCTCACCCATGACAAACCGGGTGGGACCGAACCTCAGAACGAAACCAGCACACACACCGAGAACACCAACAGCGCACGAGGAAAAGGAATCATCATGGCCGGCGAAACCACCATTACTGTCATTGGAAACCTGACATCGGACCCCGAGTTGCGGTTCACCCCAGTTTCCCGTGAGTTCGGGAAAACTGACGGCACTCCGGTCGCAAACTTCACTATCGCCTCGACGCCCCGTACCTTCGATTCCGCCTCGAACGAATGGACGGACGGTGACACTTTGTTCCTCCGCGCGAGTGCGTGGCGGGAAATGGCAGGGAACGTCGCAGCCTCGCTGTCCAAGGGTTCCAGAGTCATTGTCACAGGACGGCTGAAGTCCCGCTCCTACGAGACAAGGGAAGGCGAAAAGCGCACCGTCATCGAACTGGAAGTCGATGAAATCGGCGCCAGCCTTCGCTATGCCGAAGCCAAAGTTAGCCGTAATCAGCGAGCTGGCCGAAGTGTCCCATACCCGCAGACGGAAGGGTCCCATGCTGCGGGCTAAGCGGGATGACAGCTCCATCAGTGCCAAGCTGACAAAAGATGACGCCGAACAGATCCGTGCCGTATTGAAGGCGGTCGGTTTCGAGGAGGGTTACGCCTCAGCCAATGACTTCGTTGAAGCTGCCATTAGGAGGGAACTTCGAAGGTTGCAGCGCAAGTACAACAATGGCAGGAAATGGCCCGGAGTACCGTCAGGACAACTACGGCCAGGCCGCCGGACAAGGGAAGAGACCGCTCGTCACGAAGATCGGATAAATTGAGCCCGCACACAAAATCGTGCAGCGGCTCTTACGCGTCCCAGAGGTGGGCGGCCTGATCTCGAAGAATCTTTTCCTTTGTTGTCCTAAGTGCGTATGAAATCGAGGACCACGAGTTCCAGAGCTCCGACAGTTCGTGCGCTGAGTTGTGTTCATAATCCATGTAAGGGTTCCTGGCGGTGCCGGTCTTGGGTATGTAGAAGAACCACTCGGAAGTGGTCTGCCCAGGCCAATCGCGGGAGGTGGTCCCAGGATCATAGCCGCGCCGGGTGAAGCTATCGCCGAAAGCATCGTGGGCCGGCCGGGTGAGTTCGAGGAAGGTCTTCCTTGGGTCCTTTGCTAAAGCCGTTGCTGTCTCTATGTCCGCTGACTCCCGCCAATTGGCAAAGGTGGCTGCCACCTGACGGCAGATTTCCTCGATCTCGGCCTTCAGTGCGGGTATCTCCGCGGAAAGGTTCGCTGTGATTTCTGGTTGGTTGGTAGCCGTCAGGCGGGCCTCGGTCCGGAGGAAATCTTGGACGAAGGCCTCTTGAGTAAGAGCCCAAGAATTGGCCTTGGTCAAAAGCGAACTTTCAAGCGATTCCGCTTCTGCCTCAAGCTGGGTAAGTCGTTCAGTATTTGATTCATTCATGCTTGCATCGTACTTTTCGCCACTGACAGAAATTGCCCATTCAGGCGCGGGAGTGGGTCAGGCTTGAGTCGCTCGAGAGCCACCTAACCAGCTGGAAGCGTTCCAAGGTCAATAAGACGCCTCACGGCCGACACGCCTTCGCCGCCTGACCCCAATGCTCAGATCATCTGAATATATTCATTGCATGAGTAAACGAGAGATGAGAGAACCAACGTTCATGGTGCTGTCCGTTCTGGCTCAAGGGCCGCAGCACGGATACGCACTTCTCGCCGAGACCAAGAGACTCTCGGAGGGCCGCGTGGCCCTGCAGCCGGGAACTCTGTATGCCTCTTTGGACCGGTTGCGGGAAGAAGGGCTCGTTATCGTGGTCCGCGAAGAAGTCGTGGAGAGCAGGCTCCGCCGTTACTACGACCTGACAGATGCCGGAGCCGAGGAACTCCATCAGGAAGTGAAGAGGCTGGACGCGAATGTTCGTCTGGCCAAAGCAAGTCTTCAACTCCGACCGGCTGGAGGCCTGGCATGAGCGAAACATTGTCATCTTTGGAGTCCACTTATCGACGGGCGTTGTTGGCCTACCCGGGCAGCTGGCGCAAGCGCAACGGAGAGGAAATGGTGGGAGTCCTCATGGACGCCGCCGATCAGGAGCGCCGCACCGTCGCGACAACGTCGGAATTGTTCAACCTAGTCGGGGCCGGTCTCACCACGCGATGCGAACGCCTCCTCGGCAACATGCCTGTGACTGCGCGGGACAAAGTGTCGTGCATGGCTTTGACAGTTACTGCGGCTTTCGCCGCCATCATGCTGGTCTTGGGGGAGCTTGGCCGGTGGTTCCGGTTCAACAGCTTTGCGCCGAGCCCGGGGCTTTTCGGCCTGTTCACGACACCAGCTGCATTGACGTACGTGCTGGTCATGGCCGCGTTTGGAGCCGCGGTCCTAGGTCTGGGCGGTCTGCGACGAATCCTCCTAGGCCTTTCAATCCTCACAGCGATGGCTACGCCAATGGTGTCATCTGCGCTTGGTGGTGTGGTTCACGTAGGTTGGCCCGTACTTGGGGTCTTCATTGGCGGATCGATCTTGGGCCTTATTGGTGACCCCACGCATACGCCGACACTTCGGCGTGTGCTGATGATCGGCGCGCCGTTGGGAGCTTTAGTTCTTGGTCTCACAAGTTTCCTGCAGGGAGGTGGAGCTCAAAAGTCCTTCTACCCTGGTGGGGTTGTCATGTGTGCTGAGATCCTGTCTATCGCAGGAGGTTCGCTGCTGGTGGCCGGGCTCCTGGCATGGGGGATCGAAGGACGGTTGCGGCCCGTCGCTGTGCTGCTCGCCCTTGCTTTGCTGCCCCTTCCCATCAAAGCTCTCTTCGTCCTCTACATACCCAACCCGCTCTGGGGAGCAATTGCCGGGGCATGCCTGACCGCGGGGATTTTTGTAGCCTGGCAAGTCCGTCAAAGCCAGGTATTCGAACGGAAGGGGCAGCGCTGATCGCACACCATTAGGACTCATCGGTTGGATGCCTGGCCGACCAGAGCAGGCTTGACGCAGTCCTAAGCCTCTCTAATGGGGATCACTCAGCCGAGGCCGGCAATCAGATGTGTCACGGGGGGCATAAGGCTAGTGATAGCCTCACTTTGCGCCCCGTGGCGGGAGGACTTCAGATTCGGTAACTGCAGTGAGGTAGCGTTCCGCGCCCTTTACGCTAAGGCCGAAGAGGTCACACAGTCTGCGCAGGTCTTTTGTTGTTCGGGCCTCGTAAAGGATCCGGTCTTCGCGAAGTGCCTGAGGTGACAGGCCCAGGTTTTCAAGGACCCACACGTTGCTGACTTGGGTAGTTCGAACCGCGCTCTGCTTGCTGATGAACAAGTGAGGGTTGATGGTTTGGGCCATTTTCTAGTGCGGTAGTCCAACCAAGCAGAGAGGCTATTACGCACCTCAGGTGCCAAAGGGATTTTTCGGTCCGGGAGGTGGATCTTGCCGTCGCGAACAGCTGTGAGCTGCAATGCGCGGACTTCATCGCTTCGAAGGGCGTGGTAGCCGATCAGCGTAGCCAACGCAGCCCTAGCTGGGCTGTCGGAGCCGAGTGCGGCGAGCATCGGGGCTTCGTCGATGGGCATCGGAATGCGAGATTCCGGACGTCCTGTCTTGGTATGCGTTGTCGGGTTCACGAAAACGACCCGTCTTGCTTTGAGGGTGCGAAATAGGGAACGCAGTGCTGTTCCGGTCAACGCCCTTTCGCTGCCCTGATCAGGCAGGGCAGAATCGATGTCCTCGCGTGTTATTTCACGGAGGGATGCACGGCCACTGGCTGCCCAGAGCGCAGCAGCGGGGACAGCGGAACGGACCCGGGCTTTGATTGTGGCATATGCCTTGGCCCTTGCTCGTGGAACTTTCGTGCTGCCGTGGAGCAAAACGTTGAACCAGATCTCAAACTCGGTGGCCATGGCCTCTGGAAGGCTGGCAACCTTTCTGCTGAACCACGCCACAATTGATGGCAGCCGGTCATCCTGCAGTAGTCCCGACGCCCTCAGTACATCCAGGATGGGCTGACGGTTGAAAGCGGCCGGGTTCAGGAGTTCGACGTCGCTTGCCTTGATGGGAGCGCCGGGGGTGTCTTGGATGCAGGCCAGGATCCGGAGTCCTTGGCGGGTCGTAGTGGTTCGTGTTTTGCTCCATCCGTGCCTAAGTCCGTGTTCCTTTGCAGTGTCCTCCAGAAGGCGGGCAAAATTCGGGTCGGGCGGTTGTGTGCGGGCGCGCGAGATGTCCCGGGGCATCTGCATGAGTGTCAGTTGTTCGTGCGCCACAGGGTAGGGTCGGTGCTTCCATGGCCGCGTGTCAGGCTCAGGCCTGCGAGCGACCCGGCGCTGCCGCCAGACCATTCCCACGAAGTGCAATTGCTGGCCATGTTGATTCATGTCGGGAACGCTTGGTCCCGTTCCGTGTGGGCGGGCGCCGACCGAATTGCGCCAACAAAGGCGACAGAACCCCTCCTGGCTCAAGGCCTTTTCATCTTGGCACGACAAGCAGGGGGCTACCGTCTTGAAGCGACGGCGCCACCCTCTACATCCCTCGCAAATCCAGCTGGTATGACGGGTGACACCCCAGCCCAAGCAGTCAATACAACTGTCGATAACCTGCGGCGCAAACCGGTGACATCGTCGGCAGAGACCAGCGGAGAAGTACAGCTCTTTTGAACCACACCTGCGGCACGGTGGCGGTGCGAACGGCCCGCCCGGCATGCACTCATAACAGGAGGAATCACGCGCTGTTGCTACCGGGCGCACGCCGCATTCAGGACATGTCCTCGGCGCGCTCACGCTGGCGGCATAGTGCGGTTCCGGCCGAGGCGGGGAGTGATGACTTCGCCGCCCACGGCGGCGAGTTTTTCTTTCGGCGGCCTGCGGGCAGCTACCGCTTCCGGCTCCCTGATCAGCAGCTCGTTAGGTTCGCAGTCAAGCACATGGCAGATGATTTCGAGGTCATCCAGCCGGATTGAGGTCGGGGTTCCGGTCCACAGTGCGGACATTTTCCCCGCGCTGATCTCAAGCCCTGCCTCAGCCAGCCTGCGTCGCAGTTCTGTTGACTTCCAGACACCGCGTTCGGCGGCTTTCATACGCAGATTCCAGCGCATTCGTTCACCTCTTTCCGGTTCCCCATCGCTGCGCGATGCGTTCGTTCGCCACAGCCCAGGCAGCTTCAACATGGTTATCGTGGACATGGATGTAGCGGGTCGTGGTGGACAGCCATTCGTGCCCGAGGAGGTCCTGGATGGCTTTGAGGTCCATTCCTCGCTCGTACATCGACGAGGCGCAAAAGTGTCGCATTCCATGAGGGGTAAGCTTTCCTTCCCAGTCCGGAAGCCAGAGACTGACTGCGTTGGTGAAGCCGGTCCGCAGGGTGTCGTCGCCCGCTCTGCGGTTCCGTCCGAGGTCCGGGTCACGGCGTTCGCTTGGGAACAGGGGAGCATCGGGATCTTTCCAGTCGTCTCCGAATTGGTGGCGCACATCGGTCAGCCACCAGTGCATCAGTGCCTCGACGCCGTTGATGGCTGGCACCATCCGGGGTTTGGGTCCGCGGCCCATGCTGCCCTTGCCGAAGCGGACATGCAGCTTCCCCTGTTCGCCCAGGTCGGGGCGCCAGTCACGGATATCGAGCATGACCGTTTCGTTTATCCTCAGACCAACGCGCCGCCAGAGGGATGCCACGAGATAGTCTCTCGCGGCCGGCAAATACTTGCGGGCTTCCGGTAACGCTTGTCGCCAGCCCCCAAACAGCGCATCTACTTCCAAAGCGGAGGGTGGAACCCGGATCATTCCGCCGTAGTCGGCTTTGGCTGGCCGGTTGAATTCGTCAACGGGCTGCACCAGCACGTGTCCTGTGACTTCGTGGATTTCGCCTTGGTATCGACTGATGAGGAAGTCGAAGAGACGTGCGAGCGTGCCGGCCTTTCCGTGCACCGTGCTCTTGGCCAGCCCCTTAGTTTTTCGTTCGTGGTTCAGGAATCGGTCGACATCACCGGGTTGGGCAGTCCAAAGGTAATCACCCAGATGCCTCAAAAACGCGAAGATCACCGATCGCCCTTGCGTTATGTGCTCATCGCTGATTCCAGTAGCTGCCGCGGCCAGTGCGAACTGATCCACAAGCTCTTGCTCGAAATCATCCAGTTCCTGAGGAGACCTGGAGCCCCTGGCCATGGCGGGGCGAACGACCGCAAGCTGAACCACGGGTGCCTCACTTCGGTCAGAACGAAATAATGTCAGAGAAACTGTATATCCTTCAGAAATCCTGAAGAAATTTCATTACGAGACCATAGGGGCCGGGGCCATGCCGTTGAAGACAATCAGCCACTGTTTGGGGGAGGGCGTGCAAAACGAACCCACGGCAGTTGCGACATCGGGTTCGGCGGTAGCGAATTTCACGATCGCTTCAACGCCCAGGACCTTCGACCGTCAATCGAACGAGTGGAAGGACGGGGAGACGCTTTTCCTCCGTGCGAGTGTGTGGCGGGAAGCAGCTGAGAACGTCGCCGAGTCCCTGACCAAGGGCACTCGCGTCATCGTTTCCGGCAGGCTGAAGTCCCGGTCCTACGAGACCAAAGAGGGCGAAAAGCGCACCGTTATAGAGCTTGAGGTAGACGAGATCGGTCCGAGCTTGCGTTACGCGAACGCGAAAGTGAACCGCACCCAGCGCACCAACCAGGGCGCAGGAAACGGCGGAGGTTTCGGCAACCAGCCTAGCAGCGCACAACCCGCCCAGCAGGACGACCCCTGGGCCTCGAACCCGTCAGCCAACGCTGGCTCCTCCTGGGGCAACGGCCCCGACTCCGAACCCCCGTTCTAAACACCTGTGGTGACGGGGCCGGCCACTACCCTGGCCCCGATACCCCTCACTGTTCAAGCAAAGGATCCGATCATGACTGAGAACCATGACCTAGTGTCCGAGCGGGGGCGCTAGCCGTGAAGAACACGTCCTCCAGCTTCTCGCTAACAACGATGACCACGGTGGTCCTTGCTTCAGCGCTTGTTCTCTCACTTGCTGGCTGCACACCTGCACCCCTATCTCGTGAATCAACAGGGCCCATGTTCATGGATGTGCCAGTCAATTCGCAGCTCGAGGAAAACGCGGCGAACGCAGCGGTCGACGCACTAGATAAGTTCTCCGGCCGATCCACGTCGAAGGGAATATGGCTTCGCGAGCTCACACCTTTGGTAACAACGACCTTCGCCCAGGAAGCCGAGGATATTGATCCCCCAGACTTGAACCCGGTGACCGTGCGCGCGGCCGACTTGGAGCGTTCCCCACACGGAATAGGGAATCAAGTCAGGGTCAGGATTGGCACCGATGCCGGGGAATGGATCATCGTCATGACCACCGCGGGCGCAGACGAGCCTTGGTTGACTTCGAGCATTCTTCCCGCAGGCATCACCTAAGGGATCTGTGATGAAAAGGCAGACCGCCAAGAAGAATCCCTACTTCACAGACGATGACCTGAACCAGATCCGGGCAGCGGTCCAGGAAGTCGGCAAGCTCGAAGGGTATGTGTCCATTACGGACTTCGTTGAAGCAGCTGCACGCCGGGAGCTGCGACGGTTGCAGCGCAAGTACAACGACGGCCGGAAATGGCCGGATGTTGAAGCCGGGGAACTCCGACCAGGGCGACGAACGCGCGCCGAAACAGCAGCAAAGGAGGACCACCCATGACCGCCAGCCAGTACAGGGGCCGGCTGCTGCTCGGCAGCGTTCTGGCCGTTCTTGCCCTCACCGGCTGCACGGCCCAGGGAGGCCCGCAAATCGTTCCTGCCGGTAGCCCGGCACCGCTGCACGAGGTGCCCTGCGACGCTACGGGTACGGCGGCGCGGCCGCCGGCACTTCAGGCCACAGCCAGCGGCCCGTACACGGTGGAGAAAGTTGTCGACGGGGACACGATCCGGATCAGCTGCAACGGCACCAGCACGCGCGTCAGGCTTGTTGGCATCAACGCCCCGGAAAGCGTCAAAGAAGACGCACCGGTGGAGTGCGGCGGACCGGAAGCGTCCACCTACCTGCACTCACTCCTGGACGGACAGCAAGTGTTCCTGGCAGCGGATCCCGCCCAAGGAGTGCGCGACAAGTACGACCGGCTTCTTGCCTACGTCTGGACCACCGACGGCACCCTGGCCAACCGCACCATCCTTGAACAAGGGCACGCCGAAGCTTCCGGCTACGGCAAGTCCTTCGCGTACAGCAAGGACTTCACCACTGCTGCCGACGAGGCCAGAAAGAATGGGGTGGGCCGATGGGCCTGCTGAGATCACCGGAAACACGCCAGAGACTTGTTAGGGGAACATCATGGCCGTCGTTCTGATCTTCTTCGCAACGTTCGCAGCTGTCGCCCTGGGCGGCTGGATCATCTACGCCCTCACGCACCCGGTGGCCGCCGGTCAGGGGATCCTGATCTTCCTCTGCAAGGCGGCCGGGGTCATTGCGTTGATCACGGCCGTGGTGGCTTGGCTCGGTCAGAGTCTGCTTCAGGCAGTGCCGCCGGCGGTGTTTATGGTTGCCTTCTTCGTCGCCGCTAACCGGCTCGAACGCCGCTGGCGCCGCTGGTGAACCTGACGCGCTCATGACTGGCGACGAGGCCCGGTTCTGGTCCAAGGTCATTAAAGGGCCGCGGGAGAACGACTGCTGGCTGTGGGTTCGAGCTGTGGCCGATGACGGGTACGGCCGGTTCACTCTCAACAGCAACGGCCGAACGCGGGCTGTCCGTCCGCAACGCTTCGCCTTTCATCTGGCATACGGCGTCGACCTGGACGGATTCGGTCCGCTGATGCACCACTGCGATATCCCGCTGTGCGTCCGCGCGAGGACGACGGCAGATACGCATTTGAGTGTGGGCGATGCCAGAGTCAACATGCTCGATCGTCAAGCCAAGGGACGTGACACGAACGGTTCAGGATTCCGCTGGCGCGGGCTGGCCCGCTGGCAGTTCGCTGAACGGTCCAAGGCACTGCGTGATGAAGTCCGCGACCATGGCTGGGATCGTGAGGAGCGGGTGCGGGCGCTGCTGGCCGGTCTCGATCCTGACGCCCCGACGCTCTTCTAGAACGGGTGATGCCCCCGGCCTGCAGGCCGGGGGCATCACCCTGTGATCAGCTATCCGTCCTCAGACAGCGGCGTTTTGGCTCTCACGGTCGGCCGCTTCCGGTGCTGCTGGACTGTTGTTCTCCGTGGATGACTTCTTTTCGTCCTCACTGAGGAGGTCGAGCAGCCGCTTCAACTCACCGGCGCTGAGTCCCAGGCGCGCGGAGACGCCGGACTTCGGTTCGCCGGAATCGAGCATGGCTCGAACTGTCCTTGCGGCACCGCGGACTGCGTCCTGTGCGTCCTCTTCGGCTTTTGCCAGGAGAGCATCGGCCTTCTTCTTGGCATCGGCGCGGACGAGCTCGGCTTGTTCCTGACGCTGGAAGAAATCCGCGGCCAGCTCAATCAACTTCTCGTGCCGTTCTGTCAGTTCCTTGGCCTTGGCCAGTGCCTTTTCGCGGGCAGCCTGCTGCTGCGCTGACTTGCGTGGTGTTGCCATGGTGTGGGTCCCTCCCCCTAGGTTGTCCTTCACACGAACCTAACGGCTAGCGCCGGTTCGGGTGGCCAGGCACGCGCCGCGCGCCTTAACGGTCCTCGCTGACGCTCGGGCTGGCCATGCCAGGCTTGTCCACACGTGGACAGCTCCGAGATAAGGGCGGTCTCTCCGCTGACCACCAGGGGATAAGCCTGGCTGCGGTTCAACACAATCGAACGAACCGTGGATAACGGAAAAGCGTGTTACCCACCGCCCATTCTCATGTGCAGAACCGCATCAAAATACTGATGGCCCGATCTTACCCGGTTTTGATATTTTCCATCGATCCTCGCTCGCAAGCTCCCATCAGCCGATTCCAAAGATCAAAACCGGGTAAGATCTGACCACCAGGGGATAAGCCTGGCTGCGGTTCAACACAATCGAACGAACCGTGGATAACGGAAAAGCGTGTTACCCACCGCCCATTCTCATGTGCAGAACCGCATCAAAATACTGATGGCCCGATCTTACCCGGTTTTGATATTTTCCATCGATCCTCGCTCGCAAGCTCCCATCAGCCGATTCCAAAGATCAAAACCGGNCGCATCAAAATACTGATGGCCCGATCTTACCCGGTTTTGATATTTTCCATCGATCCTCGCTCGCAAGCTCCCATCAGCCGATTCCAAAGATCAAAACCGACCAATATCTGCCACACCTCATGCATCATCGATAGGTGGGGCCGTTTCGCGGGTATGCTGGGTTTCGTGATGACCGTGCACAAGCTCAGTGCCGGCGACGGATACACGTACTACACACGTGAGGTCGCCAGCGGTGACGAGCTGCGTGCGAAAGGCCGTGAGCTGGGTGATTACTACACGGTGGACGGCAACCCGCCAGGGCAATGGGGCGGGTCCGGCGTTCAGCATCTGGACGTTTCCGGTGAAGTCACCGAACCGCAAATGGCGGCCTTGTTTGGACTGGGATTACATCCCAATGCGGAGAAGATGCTTGCCGATGACCCGACATCAGATGTCGCTTTGGGTCAGAAGTACCGGCAAGCGAATCAGAAAGACAACGAACTGCAGGCGCGCATCAACCGTGCCACCGGTGACTACAAGCGCCTGAACCACCGCGAGCCGGACGCGGATAACCGTCGGCTGATCCGCACGAAAGAGGGTGCCCAGTACTTCCGTGAACTCAACGGCCGGAACCCTGCTGACAAGGAAGAGCTGGGTAGGTTCATTACCGCCCAGACGAAACCCGCTGCACAGACAGTTGCCGGATATGACCTTGTTTTCGCTCCCGCGAAATCAGCCTCCGTTCTGTGGGCCATCGGCGGTGCCGACGCCCGCAAACAGATCGAGGCCGCACATAACGAGGCCATCGAAGAGACCATGGGTTACCTCGAAAAGGAAGCAACATTCACCCGCCGAGGCCGCAACGGTGTCCGCCAAGAGGACGTCGATGGCGGCCTGATCTACACCAAGTTCCGCCACTACGACTCCCGTACCGGTGACCCGCAGCTGCACGATCACATTGTGGTGTCCAACAAGGTCCTGGGTGCCGATGGCAAGTGGTCCAGCCTCGACGGGCGGCTGCTGTACCAGTTCAATGTGGCCGCCTCGGAGATGTACAACAGGGTGGTCATGGAGAAGATCTGCGCACGCCTGGGCGTGGGGTTGACTGAACGCAAAGTGAACGGCGACCGCCCTGTCACCGAGATCGCAGGGGTCGATGTAGCCGCCATCGAAGCTGCCTCCTCACGACGGGAAGGCATCAAACCTGTCATTGATGAACTGACAAAAGAGTTCACTGAGAAGCACGGCTACGCACCCAACAAGAAGCAGCTGATTGCACTGGCCCAGCAGGCAACACTGGACACCCGACCGGCAAAGAAGGAAGCCAGGCAGCTCTCCGCACTGGTTGAAGAGTGGACGACCGAACTGGGCGCCCTGCCCGGTGTAGCCACCGGCCCGGCCGCTGTCGAACAAGCACGCAAGCATCGTCATGATGCACGCGAACAGTGCGGGAAGGACCGGCCCTCATGGATGGTCGCCCACGCCGATGAGCTCGATCCGGCCGTCGAAGCACAAGGGGTTATTGAACGGCTGGAACGCAGCCGTGGGGTCTGGGGAGATCACCACATCAGGGCCGAAGCAACACGCAGACTCGGGTCCCGACTCGGGGAAATGCCCATCCCGCAGGAGCTTCTTGAACAGGTCGTGGCGCGTGCGACGGATCAGTTCTCACTCCGCATCACCCCCGAAACACCCGCCCCTGACATCGACGCTTTGCGCCTGTCCAACGGCGGATCCAAGTACGGCAAACCACACTCCACCCTCTACACCTCCGCCGGGATCCTCCACAGCGAAGACCGGCTCCTGACAGCCGCGCAAAGCGCTGTCATCCCGGCAGCGACGGTCGACTCATTCGATGCTGCGTTGGCCCGGCAAGAGAAGACCTTCGACGCAGGACAGCTGCGCATGGCCCAGGAGTTCGCGTGCAGCGACCGCCTGCTGCTGGTCGGTGTTGGCCCGGCAGGTGCAGGTAAAACCACTGCCCTGAAACTCGCAGCTGACACCATCCGGGAAGCCGGCGGACGGGTGTTCGGACTCGCGCCTACTGCCGTGGCCGCCGCCGTGATGGGCACTGAACTGGGAGCCACAGCGACCACCATCGACTCCTTCGTCCTCGCCCACAAAACAGGGACGGCAGACGAGAAAACCACCCCCAAGCCCGGGGACGTCATCATCATCGACGAGGCCGGGATGGTCGGCACAGAACTGTTCGCCTCAGCCGTGACCATCGCCGAACAGCACGGCGCGGTCGTGCGCGCACTCGGGGATGACCAGCAGCTCTCCGCCGTAGGCTCCGGTGGCGCGCTGCGGCTGTTGAAGAACACCGTCGGGGCCGTTCACCTGGAAGACCTGCACCGGTTCCGGAACGCGGACGGCACCCCGAACGAAGCAGAAGCGGAAGCCACCCTGGCCCTCCGGGAACCCCCGCTCCACCAGGTCGATGACCCGTGGACCTTCTACCGGGAAAACCGCCGCGTCGTCGGCGGCGACACCGAAACCATGACCTCCCAGGTCTTCGAGGCATGGCAGAAAGACACCAACGCCGGCCAACACTCCATCATGATGGCCTTCGACAATGCCACCGTCACCGAACTGAACGCCCGCGCCCAGGCCTACCGGATCGCCACCGGCGAACTGGACTCCACCACCCCTGCAGCCATGCTCCGTGACGGACTGACCGCCCGCGCCGGAGACATCATCGTCACCCGGGAGAACAACCGCAGGCTCTCCACCAACAGGGGCAAAGACTTCGTCAAAAACAACGACGTATGGAACGTCCTCGGCGCCCACGAAGACGGATCCTTGACCGTCCGGCACCACGGACACCAAGGCACCGTGACCCTCCCCGCCGACTACGTGCGCGGCAACACGATGCTCGGATACGCCGCAACCATCCACCGCACCCAGGGCGTCACGTGCGACACCGTCCACGCCCTGATCAGCTCGGGACTCTCCCGCGCTCTGGCCTACGTCGCCGCGTCCCGCGGCCGATACTCCAACAAGCTCTACGGCATCGTGGGCGAGGGAGAGACCATGGAGGATGTCCTGACGGCCGTGGCCGCCAACCACGACGGCAACCTCACCGCGCACGAACAAATGGACGCCGCCCGCGCCCAAGCGCGGTCACTGCCGGACATGTCCGAGCAGTACCGGGACATCGACGCCCAAGCCAACGAGCTGCGCATGGCAAACATCGCCCGCCGCGAACTCGGCGAAGGCGTCGCGGGGACATTCACGAAATCCACCGCCTGGGGAGCAGTCGCCACGCACCTGCGCGCGGCCGAGAACGAAGGATTCAACCTCGTCCACTTGCTCAAAGACAGCGTCAACGAGGAAGACTTCGGCGCAGCCGCGGATCCCACAGCAGTTCTTGCATGGCGGGTTGAGGACCGCCTTGACCGGTGGCGTTCACGCGCAACCGATCCCGGCCGCCGGCCGCTGGAATCAATGACCGACGAGGCGCTGGAACGGCTAGACCGCCGGGCAACCGGTGAGCTGATGCGCGCCAAAGCCGAAGCAGCCCGCACACCAGGTGTGGAGACCCCGGACCGGAAGAACCTTGCCCGCAACTGGAAGGCCGAACGGAAAGAAACGCCGTGGCAGCGACGCCTGCACGGACATCTCAGCGACGACGACCTAGCATTGCGGATCCGCGCAGCGCAGCAGCAAGGACGTACGGACACGACCATCAATGACCCCGCGGCCACGCGTAAAGCCCAGTGGCTGGCATCATCACTGCACAAGGAACAATCCCTCCGCGAACAGATGCACCCCGAAGCCCGGGCCGACGAAGCCTATGAACGCGGCGCGGTAAGCAACTACCGCCGGGACGAGAACGCCCCCAAGATCGAAGCAGCCGCACAGATCCACCGCAGGATCCGCGCCGAAATCGAACTGCGCCGCCAACTGCCCTCGACCGTCCGTACCGACGCGGCAGCTGACCGGTTGCCGGCATGGATGGCACCGGCCGACGTCGCCACCCATGACGACACCCCGACCTTGTGGCGGAAAGAACTCCTCGAGCGCCGGGAAACCATGGCCACCGAAGTCACCCGGCTTGGCGCGCAGCTCGCTGCCGAACCACCAACCTGGGCGACGGCGCTCGGACCGGTGCCGTCCGACACCGCACGACAGGAGCAATGGCGGCAGCTCGCCGTGGAGATCTCCACCTACCGTGACATGTACCGGATCCCGGCCAGCGAAACTGCACCCGTGCCCAAGGATCACCAAGAAAAGGGTCTTGGATCAGAACTCACTAAGCGGATCACCGCCATGCACAAGTACGCGGCGCAAACGCACAAGGAGCCACTGTCCGCAGCCGACGCTTCACTCATGGCCGAAGCAGCCCACGTCGAAGCCGTCGTGAAGGAAACCCCAACGCCGGCAGAGGAAGTTGTGGACCACCTGCAGCAGGCACGCGGCGCGGAAGCGCAGCTGAGCCCGGCACAGGAAAGCGCCGAACGGCTGGCCGAACTCGCCCGCAAGGTCCGCCAAAACCGGGCAGAACGCCACGGCGGCGACTCCGAGGCCCGCAGCCCGGAAGCCGTCCAGGAAGCCCTGGACCAGTTCAAAGCACGGCGAGAACAGGAAAAGAAGCAACCGGGGACGACAGAGGAGGATTTCGCTAAGGAGCTGGCGGCACGACGCGCGGCGCAGCCCACAACCTCCGCCTCGTCCGCAGTTGAGAAACTCCGGCAAGAACAAGCCAAAGCCAAAGCCGCCGAAGAACGCCGTCGCCGGGACCAGCCAGGTCCGGGCAGGGGGCCGGAACAGGGTCCCCGCGGTCCGCGCCTGTAGGTTGACTTGATTGCGGGCAGGTCTGGCAGCTGAACGAATGGATCGCGCACTTTCCGGGGATCGCCTCTAACAAGATCAAGATCCCTTGCATCTAACACCTCAGACTCGACGGCGCCACCAGAATCGGCGTCTGGTGGAAGGACCATGCCGACCACCACATGAGCGTTCTGCTGGACCCGCGGGGCCCGTTCTACAAATGAGACATGCAAAGACACCGAGACCCTGAACACCTGGAGCCCAAGAAAGCACCAACGGGCTGGTTTCCCGATGGGAGAACCCTCGACACTTAGCGCGGCCTTGCGTTTGCCGGCCAAGGAATGGGCCCAGCGAGTGAATGTGCCACAGCTTGTGGCACATTTTGACGGACCCCACGACCGGAAGGCAATTGTCCAGACACTGTCTGGACAATTGAGTTGAAACGCAGGGGTCGGCGGTGGCCATGTGAAGTTCTGGCCTTGAAGCCGGCGGCGGCTGGGGAGAGCCTCGGTCTCAGAAGACTCGTCGCCGCCGGCTCGTCCAGGGCCGGGCTACCGTGTGGTGACCGGTACATCGGTTTGAAGAGACCACCGATGCGGGGTGGAATCCCGGTGATGCTTGGGGCTAGCCGTTCTTCCAAGCAACAGTCAATCGTCTGGCGAGCAGCGGAACACGCGTAGTGTGTACTCGACTAATTCCAGCTCTCTTGGTGCTTCTACTCGGTTGTACTCGGTCGCTGCGCAAGGCCCGCATTACCCCTCGTACTTTGAACGGCTACAACGGGCTAGTCACTTGAGGTTTGACTCTTACGCCTGGTGTCCCGCGGTAAGGGCATTCACATTTTCGTGTGCTGGTTGAGCCAGATGATGGCTTCCACTCGTGAGGTGAAGAAGCGCTTGGTGCGGTTGGCCTTATTCATGGATAGGACGAAGTGGGCCAGGACGCTGTCAACGGGAGAGGCGCCGAGGAGCGCCACGGGTGAGGCCAGACATGGCCCACCAAAGACTGAGCGTGCTTCGCGGCTGACTCTGGATATTGTGGCCATGTCGACCAGCAGCGGGTGTCTGGTCAGGCCGCACAGCGTGTTGAGCGTCCGGATAGCTTCCTCGGCGTCAGTGGCTTCGATGACTGCTTGATGTGCCCAGCGCAGGTGGAGGATCCCGGTATCGTCCATGGACAGCTCAAACTGCTTCGATTTGGTCGTTTCAGCCGTCGTCATGGCATCCCCAGTCTTTGAGTTTCCCTCAATCTAGACCGTTCGGGCGTGGGCGTCATCATGTTGACAGCTCTGATCGTCCACCTGGTGGGCTGATGCTCCCGTTCCGTCCGCCAGCGTCAGACGGCCGCCGGTGGGCGGGCCGGTTGTCACGGGTGCTAGGTGTTAGCGGAATGCCTTTATGTGGCTAGCAGGTTTGATATTCATCAAATTCACTCAAGTTCACTTCAGTGTGCCCGCGTTGGCCGCCGATAGCGGATATTTCACCTGTTGGGGGAGTCTGGTCGCTTGTGGACCTTCCTCGCCGTGGTTGTCCGGGGATTGAACGTGGGGCTGTCGGTTAGTGGGTGCTTGTTTTGCGGAGGTACTCGCGCAGGCCTGGGATGGCGAAGTCGACCTTCCCGTATGCGGGGGCTTCGATGAGTCCTGCCGCGATGAGACGGGCCCGGTAGTTGGCCACGACGTTGCTCTTGGCATTGAGCCTTTTTCCGATGTCGCCGGCGATGACAGGGCCGTCGTCTACGGCCATGGCGCGCAAGAAGTCTTTGTCTTTGTCTGACGCGGTGGAGAGGGCCGCTTCGATGACTGTCGTTTCGTGGCGGCGGGTGGCGGCATTGATGGCTTGGTCGATGTTGGGTTTTTCCAGTGCCATGTTGTTGATTTCGGCTTGCCGCCACAGCTGGTAGCCGATGAGCTGGATCAAGAACGGGTACCCTCCGGTCGCCTCGGCCGCGTACCGGACCAAGTCACCACTGATGCTGATGCCAGCATTTTGGAAGGTACTGGCGTAGGAGCGTTCGACCTCCTGAATTCTCGCGGCGTGCAGGTCGATACGCTCTGCCCGGCGCAGGAACGTTGCCACCCCCTCGTTGAGCAGGTCCGACACTGCTGCCGGCAGGCCGGCGAAGATCAGTCCTATCGGAAGCCCATCGCGAATGAAGTGCTGGACGTCAGCGGCCAACTGGGACAGTTCTGCACGGTCTGCAGAGTGGATTTCGTCAACGGTGAAAAGCAGCCCCGTCTTTTTCTCTGCGAGAAGATTCAGCAGCTGGTTTCCCAGCCGTCTCCAATCAACCTGCCGCTCCGGCGGCAGCTGGGTGGTCACGGTGAACCCTGCCACGCCCAGCGCTGTGATCCTGCGACCGGTCGGGCCGGAGCCAAGTTCATCCAAATGCAGCCGCATGGTCTCGCCGATCCGTCCCACGAACCCCGGCGTGGCCGTCTCGGACACAACAACCCACCCCTGTCCGGCGGCCGCGCCCTGGGCTGCGCTAAGCAGCGCGGTCTTGCCGATGCCGCGGGCGCCTGTGATGATGGTCAGCAATCCGGGCGCCCCGGAGCCAAGCTGCAGGCCGTACTCAAACTCATCGAGCATCCCCTCGCGGCCAATAAGCTCCGGGGGAGTGGCGCCAGCTGTCGGGCGGAAAGGGTTCATCATCGCAGATCCTGTGAGTCCTTGTGAGTCTTGTGAGTCCCTGTGAGTCTACAACTCCAGCCGCATCTACCC
Source organism: Paenarthrobacter sp. FR1 (assembly GCF_051106045.1). Taxonomy (NCBI): domain Bacteria; kingdom Bacillati; phylum Actinomycetota; class Actinomycetes; order Micrococcales; family Micrococcaceae; genus Paenarthrobacter; species Paenarthrobacter sp. FR1. Next base: position 139,737 of record NZ_JBPFSF010000011.1, read on the forward strand.
GGGACTCTCATTTGTCCGGCGGTTCACGAACAGGACCGGGCCGGAGATCGCTAGCGCGTTGGGCCGCGGTTTCCCCTGGTGCATGTCCGACTGACCGGCCATCCAACGCGACGAATCTGCGGAACACCCAATCAGTGCGCGACGCACTCAACACCGATAAGCACCCATATGTCGCCTCGCCCTCGTATGCGCCGCAGAGCTCCGGATCCTCACGTCAAACCCTGAAGTTGGCAATGTGAGCGACGGTTGATCAAAGAGGCGGTTTTGAATCCCCGGTTAGGTGCAAAGTTCACCCCAGTCGCGTGTCAGACAGCCGGGTCCTCCGACGTTTGATTGTCCACAGCTGGTCCAGCCCTTACAAACGCTCGGCCTGAAATGCTTCAGTCGCCGGCGCCTTCTTATGCTGCAGTGAACGTCCGGATAACGCGTGGGTAGTTGGAGGAGTCTGAGCAGAGCAGAAGGTCTGCCCGGCGGCCGGGCACCAGTTGTCCGCGATCGTGGAGGCCTGTGGCGGTGGCCGGCGCGGCGGTGATCATGCCGATGGCTGTGGAAAGTGTGGCGTGTCCCATTTTGGCCAGTTCGAAGGCTGCCGGAAGCAGGCTCGATGGCAGGTAGTCGGAGGCCAGGATGTGCAGGACGCCGTGCTGTGCCAACTCTGCGGCGGAAACATTTCCTGAGTGGGAGCCGCCCAGCAGGATGTTGGGTGCCCCGGCTACGTTGGCGACGCCCCGCGCGGCCGCGTGCCTGGCTGCCTGGATTGTGGTGGGGAACTCGGCGATGGTGGCGTGCCGGGCGATGAGGTCATCGATTTCGTCCGGAGACGTGGGGTCGTGCCCCATGAGCGTGATGGACCCGTCCGCGGCCAGCCCGCTCAGCCACTCCAGGGTCTGCTCCCGGAGGGGGATCTGCTCATCCCTTTCGGCCACCAGTAGGTCGACGTGATGCTTGGCGCTGGCCGGCGTCATCTGCTGGGCTTCCTGCAGCCACCGTTCCATGACCGAGCGGTCCTTGTACTGGCCTTGTCCTGGTGTGTGGTCCTCGTAGGAGACCAGCGGGGTTCCGGGTTGCCCGGCGATCTGTTCGCGAAAGAGGTCAATGCCTCCGGGGCACCGAACGTCCAGCCGGTGCAGGACCCGATGGTCGATTCTCGGTTCGGGGAAGGCCTGTAACGCGTGCTGTATTTCAGGTGCCCGCGGGGACTTGATGGGAATACCTACCGCTGACTTCAGCTGGAAGGACATGGCGTGGAAGGCGGTGGTGACCCCTGCGGCGAGTAGGTTGTTTTCGGCGGCGTGGAGGGCCAGTGGAACGGGAACGACGGCGCCGGGCCGGGGGCGGTATTCCCTCGCAAGGGCGTCGCTGTGGACGTCGACCAGGCCGGGCAGGCAGAGCTGTCCGCGTCCGTCGACGTCGGCCCGTGTTCCGTTGCGGTGCGGGCCGATGTCTTCGATGACGCCGCCGGATACGCTGATCAGCTGGTCCTCGAGGATGCCCTCGGGCGTGACGGCGCGGACATGTCCAAGGGTGTAGCTGTTCAGCATTGGCCCAGTTCCGTCACGACGTCGAAGACGTCGGGCCTGAGGTAGCTCTCCACATATTCCAGCCTTTTCCCCGACTCCGAGCAGGAGATCAGGCCGCGCAGCAGGATCTGCGGCGGCCTTCCCCTGAGCCCGAGGGTCTCGGAAATTTCGTTGGGCGGCGATGAGAGGCGGCTTTGGCTCCATTGGCGATGCGGGGAGTAGCCGTAGTGCCGGCGCAGGACGCCATCCAACGATCCATCGACGGCAAGGATGGCGGCCAGGCGGGGGACAGCGGCGGAAGGAAGTACTGAGATGGCCGTACTGACGGGCATGTCGTCGATATATCGGACCCGCTCCAAAACCGTGACCTTGGAACCTGCTTCCAGCCCCAGGATGTCCCGTTCCTCCGGGCTCGCCTGCCGTATCACCGGCTTGGAGTTTATGGTCCGGGGGTCCGCGCCAGCGGCCCGGACTGTCTGCGTGAAGGACGGAGCCAGGTCTCGGCTGATCCGGTACTCAAACCGCTGGGTAAGGAACGTGCCGCTTCCCTTCACTTTGCGGATGAGCCAGCGTCGCTCCAGTTCGTCCAATGCGGCCCGGATCGTTTGCCTGTTGACCCCGAAGATACTGCCAAGATCGTGCTCCGACGGCAGGGCACGATTGACCGGAACATCTGAGAATCTCTCCATGATCTGTTCGGACAACTTTAGGTATATAGGTGCGGGCTGCATGCGGCCATCATAGCCTGCTTGGGGGCTGAATCCTTGAAAAATATGGGATTAATGGCTGATGAACAGTCGACAAACGGTCAAGAATCTGTCTATACAGATTAATTTTTAAGGGCATGCTGGATGCAGCTGCACTGCGCAGGACTAAACATCGCAGGACCAAACACTCAGGAGTACCAACAATGATCAGACTCGTGTGCCTCGACATGGCCGGAACAACAGTCCAGGACGGCGGCGTCGTCAAGGAATCCTTCCTTTCCGCCGTCACCGACATGGGCCTCGCAACCGGTTCGCCGGCAGCCCGCGATGCTGTGCAGTACGCCTTGGACACCATGGGACAGAGCAAGATCGATGTCTTCATGGAGATCTTCGGCGGCGACTCAGAGGCTGCCGGGAAGGCCAACAGCATGTTTGAGGCCGCCTATGAACGGAACATCGCCTCGCTGGGAGTTCATGCGATCTCCGGTGCCGCCCAAACCATCAGCCACCTGAGGGAGTCCGGGGTGAGGGTTGTCCTGACCACCGGATTCTCGCCTGTCACCCGGGACCGCCTGATCACCTCTCTCGGATGGGCAGAGCTGGTGGATGACGCACTTTCCCCCGCTGATGCGGGTCGTGGGCGCCCGGCACCGGACATGATCCTCACAGCGATGCTTCGTTTCGGGATTGACGACGTCCGTGAGATCGCCGTGGCAGGCGACACCACCAGCGATTTGCTGGCCGGAACGCGCTCCGGCGCGTCGGTGGTGGCTGGCGTACTTACCGGCGCCCACACCAGGGAAGACCTCCAGACTGCGCCCCACACCCACATCCTCAATTCCGTCACAGAGCTGCCCGGCGTCCTGCTTTCCTAGGCCGGGCCCCCTCACCAACCACCAGAACAGGTTTCCCCATGAATTTCAAAGCCCTGTCCGCCTCAGTAGTTGGCTTGGCGAGCGTGGTGCTCCTTTCGGGATGCGCCTCAGCCAGTGAGCCCCAACAGTCAAGCGGGTTCCCTGCGGAGATCGTTATCGGTGCGATCCCGAATGAGAACTCCACGGACCTCACCGGAACCTACGAGCCTTTGATCAAGATGATCGAGGCCGAAACCGGCTCCAAGGTCAAGCTCCAGCAGGCCAGCGACTACGCGGGAATTGTTGAAGGAATGATCGCGAACCGGGTGGACATTGCCTTCCTCGGCCCGTTCTCCTATGTGATAGCCACAGCTAACAAGGCGGACATCCAGCCGCTGGGCGCCCTGACCAAAGCAAAGGACACCCCTGCCGGTTACTACTCACTGGGGATCACCCAGGGCAGCAACGATGCAGTGAACGGAATCGAGGACTTCGCGGGCAAGGACACCTGTTTCGTTGACCCAGGCTCAACCTCCGGCTTCCTGTATCCCTCGGCCGGGCTGATCAGTTCGGGTGTCGCCTCAAGTGGCAAGGAATCGGACATCAGCAAAGCGCTCAAACCGATCTATGCAGGCAGTCACGATGCCTCAGCTTTGTCCGTCAAGAGCGGGCAGTGCGAGGTGGGCTTTGCCATGCAGTCCATGGTGGAGGACACTCTTCCGGGCAAGGGGGAACTGCAGGCCGGCGAGCTCAAATCAGTCTGGAAATCCGAGATGATTCCCGGCTCTGTTTTCGCGGTTCGCAACAAGCTCGGTGATGACACTGTCGCCAAGCTGACAGCTCTGTTCACGGAGAAAGCCAACGCCGAGTACTTCGAGTCCCAGGGATACTGCACCGGCAAGGAATGCCTGATGACCGGCGAACATGCCTGGGGTGTGGTGAAGGCCGGCGATGCCGACTATGACGGCATTCGTAACGTCTGCCTCACCACCAAATCCGAAAAGTGCGAGCCGTGACCATGACCCAGGCTGCAGCAACCGCGGGCTCGGACGTTCAACCAGGACCAGCCATCCGCGTCCGGAAGCTCCGCAAGGACTTCGGACCGGTCACTGCACTTCACGGAATCGACCTGGAGGTAGCCCCCGGTGAACTCACGGTCCTGCTGGGACTTTCCGGCTCAGGCAAATCCACCCTCCTCCGATGCCTGAATGGGCTGAATCCCGTCACCGCCGGCGAGGCCACCGTCCTGGGTCAACCGGTCCATGGGATGACCAGCCGCGAGATGCGTAAGCTCCGCTCGAGAATCGGCTTTATCTTCCAGCACTTCAACCTGGTGGGCAGATTGACGTGCCTGGAGAACGTGCTGATCGGAGCGTCCGGCCGGATACCAGGACCACGTTATGGAATCCTCAGTTACTCCCGCGCCCAACGGCGTGAGGCGCTGACACATCTTTCGCGGGTGGGGTTGGGACAGCATGCCTTCCAACGTGCAGATTCCCTGTCCGGCGGGCAACAACAGCGCGTGGCCATTGCCAGGGCCCTTATGCAAAAAACCGAACTGATCCTGGCCGATGAACCGGTAGCATCGCTGGACCCCGAAAATGCGGCAAACGTCATGGATCTGCTGTTCCAGATCTGCCTTGAGAACAAGATCACCGTCCTCTGCACGCTGCACCAGGTGGACCTGGCAATGCACTGGGCCCACAGAATCGTAGGACTTCGTGACGGCGAAAAGGTCCTCGACTCCACCACCGCCACCTTGTCCCGCGACGACGTCCTGAACGTATACCGGCAACTCCAGCCGGAGGCGGCCCCGGACGGAACTACTGCATGAAAACCGCAATAGGATCCGCAGTGGACCCAGCGCAACCCACGGGCAACCAGACGACAGCGTTCACCAATGACGCACTCCGACCACCGTTCAGCAGGGAAAAGACTGTCCGGTGGGTCGCGTTGGCTGCAATCGCCGGACTGACGGTCCTCAGCGCCCATCAGATCGACATCGACCTTCGCGCGCTGGGCGGCGGATTCGACGACGTCGCCAACCTCCTGGCCCGCATGCTTCCCCCGGAACTGGATGATCCCCCACGAGTGGGTGAGCTTTTGGTTGAAACTCTGATGATGGCCCTGCTGGGAACAGTCCTGGCCACGTTCATTTCCATTCCACTGGCCTTCCTTGCGGCCTCGAACACCACCCCGCACCCGGCTGTCCACCACGCGGCCCGCATGATCATCACCATGTGCAGGGCGATACCGGACCTCGTGTTCGCTGTGCTGTTTGTGCGGGCGCTGGGGATCGGCGTACTGCCCGGCATCCTGGCCCTGGGACTGCACTCGGTAGGGATGATGGCCAAGCTGTTCGCGGATGCCATTGAGCAGATCGATGAAGGGCCCAGAGAAGCAGTACGGGCCACCGGCGCCGGACGGCTTGCCGAGTTGGTCAGCGCCGTGCTGCCCCAGGTCACGCCTGCGTGGATCGGCACCTTCATCTACCGGGTGGACATCAACCTCAGGATCTCAGTAGTCCTTGGCTTCGTGGGCGCAGGAGGCATCGGCTTCGCCCTGCAGGACGCCCTCCGCGGTCTGATGTACCAGAGCGCCATGGGCATCATCCTGCTCATCCTGCTCATCATCGCTGCCATGGAGTACCTTGCCGTTGGGTTGCGGCGGACGCTCCTCGATCCAGCATCCGATGGAGCCGCCCTGCCCGCGATGCCCGGCCCCTCTCTTCGGCCACCCTGGACCAAGGGGCGAACGATTCGTGGCCTGTGCGCAGCGGCGACCGTCACCGCCGTCGTGGTTTCCGTCATTTACCTGAACATCGACCCCTTGGCGCCCATCAAGCAATTCCCGGACCTTGTTTCCGTGTTTGGGAGGCTGATGCCGCCATCGGTGGAGGGTGTACAGAACGCCTTGCTGAAAGCGGTGGGAGAGACCCTGGCCATCGGACTCGTGGCGACAGCGGCCGGAGCGGCGGCGGCCGTCCCCCTTGGGATCCTGGCCGCCCGGAATGTCTCCCCATCCGTCTACACGTACCACTCAGCCAGAGCCGTCATCCTGGCCGTGCGGGCCATCCCCGAGCTCATTCAGGCCGTGATTTTTGTTGCTGCCATCGGACTTGGACCCATGGCCGGCGCCATGGCATTGGGGGGCGGAACCATCGGATTCCTCGGCAAGCTCGTGGCCGATTCGGTGGAAGAAATCCCCGGCGGGCCGCTGGAAGCGGTCCGTGCGGCTGGAGGGGGCTGGTGGGACGTGCTGTTCGCTGCCGTGATCCCGCAAACACTGCCGCAACTCACAGGCCACTGGCTATACATGCTGGACGTGAACATTCGCACATCAACGGTCCTGGGGATCGTTGGCGCCGGCGGCATCGGCTTCCTCCTCATGGAATCCGTCCGCACACTCAACTTCGACATCGCCGGCAGCATCATCCTGATCATCTTTGTCATCGTCTTCGCGATCGAAAGGCTCTCTGCATGGATACGCAGACTCTTCCGCTGACAGCGTGTGCCCAGGTCTGGAACGGTGGAAGCGAGTTCCGCAACCTCAGCGTGGACCTGCCCACCCCGGCCCAAGGCGAGGCGCTGGCAACCATTGATCTCGCTACCATTTGCGGCTCAGACATCCACACGATTTCCGGACGACGTCCCGGACCCCATCCCGGCATTCTGGGCCACGAGGCCGTTGGCAGAATCACCAGCATTGGCCCCGGCGGGGTGAAGGACTTCCGAGGACGGCAACTCCAGCCAGGCGACAGGGTGATCTGGAGCGTTACCGTCGCCTGTGGCCAGTGCGCCAGATGCCAGGCAGGCGTCACTGTGAAATGCGTTGAGTTGCTCAAGACCGGCCATGAACCGCTCGACGGCGGTTGGGGCTTGTCAGGAGGCTACTCGTCCCACATCCACCTTCGCCGCGGCATCACCATGGTGTCGGTCCCGGAAACGGTGAGCGATGCAGCGGCCGCACCCGTCGCATGCGCCACCGCCACGGTGATGGCAGTGATGGAAGCTGCCGGTGCCCTGGCTGCCAAACGCGTCCTCATCAGTGGTGCAGGAATGCTGGGAATCGTCGCCTGCGCTGTCGCCCAGCATCGAGGAGCATCAGCCGTGCATGTCCGGGACATCAATCCGGAACGGCTCGCGCTGGCCCGGGAGTTCGGAGCGACCGACGCAGCCGCACCCAACGCGGACCGCCCGGGCCTTGCCGTGGACATCGCCGTGGACGTATCCGGCGCGGCACAAGCAGTGGAATCAGCCTTCGCATCCCTGGACATCAAAGGACGAATGGTCCTGGCGGGGTCAGTCTCACCCGGACCGGCCGTGCTGCTGGACCCCGAACGCATGGTCCGATCCTTGCTGACCGTCACCGGGGTCCACAACTACGAACCCAAACATCTTCAAGAGGCCATGGATTTCGTCCATGAAACACGGGACACCTACCAGTGGGGCGTGCTGGTGGAGGAACCCTGCGCCCTCGCAGAACTCCCGTTCCTCATGCAGCCGCCCACCGGGCGATCACTCAGGAAATCTGTAACCCCCAACGCTGGAACAATAAGGAGAACATCATGACAACCCATAAATCAATAGGACGATGCGGCTTCCTTGGGGGTCTCGCCACAGCAGAGTTGACCATCGCAACTACCGTCCCCGCGTCGATCCCGGCGCACGCTGCCCCAGGCACGCCGATCCGCGCGGCAGTGCTGGAGTTCAACGATCCCTGGACCAAAGCAACCGGAGTGGGGGAGCTGCTGCGCCGGTCCGGGGCAACCGTGACCACCATCGATCCCAGCCCGCATGCCACATCCCAAGGCGCCGAAAGACAAGTTCGCCGCCTTGGCCACGGGCTGACAACCCCGGGCGCGGACCCCGCCGGCGTCGACCACCAGAGAGCCAGCATGGAAGATGATCTGGCGGCACTAGAGAGAATCGGCTCATACTTGTTGACTCGTGACCTCAGTCACGGTATGTTTACGCAAACCTCTTCTATGTTCACGTAAACATGAACGGATTGGATTCAAGACAATGTTGTCGAGTACGAACGCATCGTCGCGTCATCGCATCGCAGCGGCGATTGCCGCTTCAACCCTCTCTTTAGCAACACTTCCCCTCCTATCCCCAAGCACCATCCCGGCCGCATCTGCTGCCGAAGAAGCACTCGTTCTGACCCCCAACCCCGCACAAGCCGGCCCGTCGTTCAAAGGCTGGGGCACCAGCCTCGTCTGGATGGCCAACGCCACCGGCCAGTACCCGGAAGCAATCCGGAACGATCTGATTGACAAGGTCTTCGGTGACGACGGCCTGAACCTCAACATCGCCCGCTACAACGTAGGTGGCGGCAACGCCACCGACATCCCCGACTACCTCCGGCCTGGGGGCGCCGTTCCAGGCTGGTGGAACCCGAATACGGGCCTCTCCGACCAGGCCGGCCCGATCACCACCAACTACGCTGACCGCAACCGTTTCCTGGCCGCCTGGACCGGCGAGAACGACTCGGACTACAACCTCGACGCTGATGCCTCCCAGCGCGCCTGGATCGCGGCCATCAAGGACAAAGTCACCACATGGGAGGCCTTCAGCAACTCGCCGCCCTACTTCATGACTGAGAGTGGCTACGTCAGTGGCGGTACGGACCCCAACGCCGACCAGATCAAGCCCGCCGCCGTCGGCAAGTTCGTCAATTACCTGAAGAAGGTGGCTGAACACGTCGAAGAAACTGAAGGCATCAGCTTCGACACGATCAACCCCCTTAACGAACCCAACACGAACTACTGGAAGACCACCTTCGGCGGCAACGGACTGCCCAACGGCGGCGGCCAGGAAGGCGCCCACGCAGGCCCCGCCCTGCAGTCCCAGGTGCTGACCGCCATGGCTGCCGAGCTCGCCGAGCCCGGCACCACCACAGAGGCCAAGGTCTCCGGTCCGGATGAGACATCGCCCAGCCGCTTCCTGGAAGACTGGAACGGTTGGACTTCGCAAGCCAAAGAGGCCGTCAGCCAGCTGAACGTCCACACGTACTCCACCGGCGACCGCCTCGCGGTTCGTGACATCGCCAAGGCAACGGACAAGCCGTTGTCCATGAGTGAAGTGGAAGGCAACTGGGGCGGTGATTCCTGGAACCCGGAGAGCATCGAAAACGGTCTGGGCATGGCCACCCGCATTACCGATGACCTCCGCGAGCTCGATCCTGAGTCCTGGGTGCTGTGGCAGCCGGTTGAAGACCTTTACAACATGGAACTCGGCGAGAAGAAGAACTGGGGCTCCGTCTTCATCGACTTCGACTGCAACGCCGATGGCAACTCCGTGCGGCGCCTGGCTGCTGGTGCCGCTGATCCTTCGTGCCGCACCGCGGTGAACTCGAAGTACAACACCATCCGTAACTTCACCCACTACATCGCACCGGGTGACCGGATCATTCCCACCAGCGACGGCAAGACCACGTCTGCCCTGAAGAACGATGGCTCCGGGCTGGTCATGGTGCACACCAACGATTCCGACCAGGCCAAGACCGTCAAACTGGACTTGTCCAAGTTCGCAAACATCGGTGCCGGTGCCACGGTTACTCCCGTGGTTACCACCCAGTCTCCGTCAGGAAACCCCACCGCGAACGCACTGGTCAGTGGCACCCCGGTGGCTGTCGACGCCGGATCTCGCTCGGCGACGCTGAGTGTGCCTGGCAAGTCTGTCACCACCTTTGTGATCACCGGGGCATCCGGCGTCGCAGCCAATGCGCCGGTGGTTCAGGACGGACAGTCCTACAGTTTTGTTGGTGTTCAGAGTAGCCGTGCCGTGACAGCTTCGGACGGCTCACCGAAAACCGTGCTCAGCGATTCGATCGCAGGCGGGAACCAAGTTTGGAAAGCAACCCTCATTGCTGACGAAGACGGTACCACCCGTGACCGTTTTGTCCTGAGGCTCGCCGATGGCCGTGCTCTGGCCGCTGATTCCAACGGCACCACACTGCGCACCGTTACTGACGAACAAGCCCGCACGGATAGCTCGGCCCAGTGGCTGTTCAGCACCACGGACGGTACGTCGTTCAGCATTCTGAATGCCGGGCGGCAGCAGGTTTTGGATGTGTCGAATCAGTCCACGCATGAGGGTGCCTGGATTGGGTTGTGGACCTCCAATGGAGGGGCTAACCAGGCTTTC
>NZ_JBPFSF010000021.1:0-5333 GCF_051106045.1 Paenarthrobacter sp. FR1
AATGTGTATGGAAATCTCATCTTGAAGCGAGCTTCCCGCTTAGATGCTTTCAGCGGTTATCCCATCCGAACGTAGCTAATCAGCGATGCACTTGGCAGTACAACTGACACACCAGAGGTTCGTCCGTCCCGGTCCTCTCGTACTAAGGACAGCCCTTCTCAAATTTCCTGCGCGCGCAGCGGATAGGGACCGAACTGTCTCACGACGTTCTAAACCCAGCTCGCGTACCGCTTTAATGGGCGAACAGCCCAACCCTTGGGACCTACTCCAGCCCCAGGATGCGACGAGCCGACATCGAGGTGCCAAACCATGCCGTCGATATGGACTCTTGGGCAAGATCAGCCTGTTATCCCCGAGGTACCTTTTATCCGTTGAGCGACGGCCATTCCACAATGTACCGCCGGATCACTAGTCCCGACTTTCGTCCCTGCTTGAGATGTCTCTCTCACAGTCAAGCTCCCTTGTGCACTTACACTCGACACCTGATTGCCAACCAGGCTGAGGGAACCTTTGGGCGCCTCCGTTACTTTTTAGGAGGCAACCGCCCCAGTTAAACTACCCATCAGGCACTGTCCCTGACCCGGATCACGGGCCGAAGTTAGATGTCCAAAGTGACCAGAGTGGTATTTCAACGATGACTCCACCCGAACTGGCGTCCGGGTTTCAACGTCTCCCACCTATCCTACACAAGCCACTCCGAACACCAATACCAAACTATAGTAAAGGTCTCGGGGTCTTTCCGTCCTGCTGCGCGTAACGAGCATCTTTACTCGTACTGCAATTTCGCCGAGTTTATGGTTGAGACAGCGGGGAAGTCGTTACTCCATTCGTGCAGGTCGGAACTTACCCGACAAGGAATTTCGCTACCTTAGGATGGTTATAGTTACCACCGCCGTTTACTGGGGCTTAAATTCTCAGCTTCGCCACAAGTGGCTAACCGGTCCTCTTAACCTTCCAGCACCGGGCAGGAGTCAGTCCGTATACATCGTCTTGCGACTTCGCACGGACCTGTGTTTTTAGTAAACAGTCGCTTCCCCCTGGTCTCTGCGGCCCACACCCGCTCACGGAGAGCAAGTCTCCATCACGGGGCAGGCCCCCCTTCTCCCGAAGTTACGGGGGCATTTTGCCGAGTTCCTTAACCATAATTCTCTCGATCGCCTTGGTATTCTCTACCTGATCACCTGTGTCGGTTTGGGGTACGGGCGGCTAAAACCTCGCGTCGATGCTTTTCTAGGCAGCATAGGATCACCGGATCCCCCCTTACGGGAGTCCCATCAGATCTCAGNATCCCCCCTTACGGGAGTCCCATCAGATCTCAGGATCGTGCTCGAAACACACAGGAACGGATTTGCCTATCCCTGACCCTACATCCTTGGACCGGGGCAACCATCGCCCGGCCCGGCTACCTTCCTGCGTCACACCTGTTAATACGCTTACCTCCCGGGATCAGGTCCCGCGCTCGGCCAAAACCCACAACACCACAAGGGTGAGCGGGCAGGCTCCGGGCGGTTAGTATCCCCCGCTTGGCATGGGCGGTTTTTCGCCGGTACGGGAATATCAACCCGTTGTCCATCGACTACGCCTGTCGGCCTCGCCTTAGGTCCCGACTTACCCAGGGCAGATTAGCTTGACCCTGGAACCCTTGATCATTCGGCGGACGGGTTTCTCACCCGTCTTTCGCTACTCATGCCTGCATTCTCACTCGTGTAGGCTCCACCGCTGGTTTCCACCGCGACTTCACTGCCCACACGACGCTCCCCTACCACTCCACACCCCTGAACCACGAAGGCTAGGGTACTGTGTGAAATCCACAACTTCGGCGGTGTACTTGAGCCCCGCTACATTGTCGGCGCGGAATCACTTGACCAGTGAGCTATTACGCACTCTTTCAAGGATGGCTGCTTCTAAGCCAACCTCCTGGTTGTCTTCGCAACTCCACATCCTTTCCCACTTAGCACACGCTTAGGGGCCTTAGTTGGTGGTCTGGGCTGTTTCCCTCTCGACTATGAAGCTTATCCCCCACAGTCTCACTGCTGCGCTCTCACTTACCGGCATTCGGAGTTTGGCTGACGTCAGTAACCTTGTAGGGCCCATCGGCCATCCAGTAGCTCTACCTCCGGCAAGAAACACGCAACGCTGCACCTAAATGCATTTCGGGGAGAACCAGCTATCACGGAGTTTGATTGGCCTTTCACCCCTACCCACAGCTCATCCCCTCCATTTTCAACTGAAGTGGGTTCGGTCCTCCACGACGTCTTACCGTCGCTTCAACCTGGCCATGGGTAGATCACTCCGCTTCGGGTCTAGATCACGCCACTACACTCGCCCTGTTCAGACTCGCTTTCGCTACGGCTACCCCACACGGGTTAACCTCGCGACGTAACACTAACTCGCAGGCTCATTCTTCAAAAGGCACGCCGTCACCAGAATCAGACTGGCTCCGACGGATTGTAAGCACACGGTTTCAGGTACTGTTTCACTCCCCTCCCGGGGTACTTTTCACCTTTCCCTCACGGTACTGGTCCGCTATCGGTCATTAGGAAGTATTTAGGCTTATCAGGTGGTCCTGACAGATTCGCACGGGATTTCTCGGGCCCCGTGCTACTTGGGATCCTCTCCAGGCTGTACACAACATTACGGTTACGGGGCTCACACCCTCTCTGGCCGGCCTTTCAAGACCGTTCACCTATGCCTGCACCTCACCTCACCGGTCCGGCAGAACCAATACGGAAAGTCCCACAACCCCGCCCATGCAACGCCCGCCGGCTATCACACATGGAAACGGTTTAGCCTGATCCGCGTTCGCTCGCCACTACTAACGGAATCACTCTTGTTTTCTCTTCCTGCGGGTACTGAGATGTTTCACTTCCCCGCGTTCCCCCCACGCACCCTATGTGTTCAGATGCGGGTCACACAATCACCTTGCAGCGTTGTGCGGGGTTTCCCCATTCGGACATCCTGGGATCAACGCTCGGTTATCAACTCCCCCAGGCTTATCGCAGATTCCTACGTCCTTCTTCGGCTCCTAATGCCAAGGCATCCACCGTGTGCCCTTAAAAACTTGACCACACAAAGATCAAAAACTTACTCGAGAGAACCACGAGCCACTACGGCCCAAGGTTCATTCATAAGAAATTGCTGTATGGAACACACACCCACCAACCCCCAAAAGGATCAGCACATGCACGTCCCAGATGCTCGCGTCCACTATGTAGTTCTCAAACAACAACCCCATCAACCAGACCACCACCCACCACAACCCACACACGCGGATCGACACAGTGAGCCGGGGAACCGGCCGCAGGAACAAAAGAAACACCAGAAGTGCCCCCCTGCATTGCTGCAAAAAGGTCCTGTTGCCTCAGGACCCAACAGTGCGCCAAACACAACCCCCACACCCCACGCCCCGGCAGCGTTCCACACACCCCCACACCAAAGCGCAGGGACGCCGTACTAACACCAGGACACAACCGGGAAGGCCATGCCAAACAAAAAGTCTGATTCGTTGATATTCCACCCATGAGCACCCACCGCAGAACAGACGCCTGCGCAATGGGCAACACTGACAACCACACCATGCCCGCATGCACGGACACCGATGATTGCAAGCAGCTCCTTAGAAAGGAGGTGATCCAGCCGCACCTTCCGGTACGGCTACCTTGTTACGACTTAGTCCCAATCGCCGGTCCCACCTTCGACGGCTCCCCCCACAAGGGTTAGGCCACCGGCTTCGGGTGTTACCAACTTTCGTGACTTGACGGGCGGTGTGTACAAGGCCCGGGAACGTATTCACCGCAGCGTTGCTGATCTGCGATTACTAGCGACTCCGACTTCATGGGGTCGAGTTGCAGACCCCAATCCGAACTGAGACCGGCTTTTTGGGATTAGCTCCACCTCACAGTATCGCAACCCTTTGTACCGGCCATTGTAGCATGCGTGAAGCCCAAGACATAAGGGGCATGATGATTTGACGTCGTCCCCACCTTCCTCCGAGTTGACCCCGGCAGTCTCCTATGAGTCCCCGCCATAACGCGCTGGCAACATAGAACGAGGGTTGCGCTCGTTGCGGGACTTAACCCAACATCTCACGACACGAGCTGACGACAACCATGCACCACCTGTGAACCGACCGCAAGCGGGGGACCTGTCTCCAGATCTTTCCAGTCCATGTCAAGCCTTGGTAAGGTTCTTCGCGTTGCATCGAATTAATCCGCATGCTCCGCCGCTTGTGCGGGCCCCCGTCAATTCCTTTGAGTTTTAGCCTTGCGGCCGTACTCCCCAGGCGGGGCACTTAATGCGTTAGCTACGGCGCGGAAAACGTGGAATGTCCCCCACACCTAGTGCCCAACGTTTACGGCATGGACTACCAGGGTATCTAATCCTGTTCGCTCCCCATGCTTTCGCTCCTCAGCGTCAGTTACAGCCCAGAGACCTGCCTTCGCCATCGGTGTTCCTCCTGATATCTGCGCATTTCACCGCTACACCAGGAATTCCAGTCTCCCCTACTGCACTCTAGTCTGCCCGTACCCACTGCAGAACCGGAGTTGAGCCCCGGTCTTTCACAGCAGACGCGACAAACCGCCTACGAGCTCTTTACGCCCAATAATTCCGGATAACGCTTGCGCCCTACGTATTACCGCGGCTGCTGGCACGTAGTTAGCCGGCGCTTCTTCTGCAGGTACCGTCACTTACGCTTCTTCCCTACTGAAAGAGGTTTACAACCCGAAGGCCGTCATCCCTCACGCGGCGTCGCTGCATCAGGCTTCCGCCCATTGTGCAATATTCCCCACTGCTGCCTCCCGTAGGAGTCTGGGCCGTGTCTCAGTCCCAGTGTGGCCGGTCACCCTCTCAGGCCGGCTACCCGTCGTCGCCTTGGTAGGCCATTACCCCACCAACAAGCTGATAGGCCGCGAGTCCATCCAAAACCGCAAAAGCTTTCCACCACCACCACATGCGTGGAATGGTCATATCCGGTATTAGACCCAGTTTCCCAGGCTTATCCCAGAGTCAAGGGCAGGTTACTCACGTGTTACTCACCCGTTCGCCACTAATCCCCCCAGCAAGCTGGAGATCATCGTTCGACTTGCATGTGTTAAGCACGCCGCCAGCGTTCATCCTGAGCCAGGATCAAACTCTCCGTTGAAGTAAAACAAAAACAGACACAACCACACCCACCGGAAATAACGGCAAAACGCGGCTGCACAAAATTCGAAACCAGCTGAAAACCAGACCACCACACACGGGGGTGCGCAGCAACCTGGCAAAATTCAACCAATCAAAAAACAATCGGTATCAACAAACTTGGCACACTATTGAGTTCTCAAACAACAGAC